>JAOUHV010000043.1 GCA_029884425.1 Gammaproteobacteria bacterium | reverse complement strand
GCGAGCACCAAACGGAATGCCTACGGAAAACACTAAAGCGGCATTGTCGCTGCCATTGAAATGGCGGATGCCGCCGGACAATTCGAGGTTAGGTGTACGTTTACTTTGCGCAAGATTTAAACGAGCCTGAGACACGCGTTCTTCTGTAGCAAGTCGAATAAGTTCCGGGTTGTGCGACAGTAGTTCTTTAAGTTGCTCAAAAGGTTTCACTGGAGGCAGTAGGAAAAGCTGTGCTTCCGCACTGCCAAATGTTGGCGAGGTTTCTCCCCAACTCGCTGATAACTTGAGGCGTGATACGGCCAGTTCATGTTCAGCATGTTCCAGTTCAATATCCGCCCTGGCCACTGCAATGGCGGTGCGCCGAGCTTCAGCTGAATGGCTTTTACCTGCATTAACTCTCTCAGTGACAACCGTATGAGTGTGCTTGCTCAATTCCAATTGCTCTTGTGCGATACGCAAACGATGTTGATCAATGACAACATGTATGAACTGTTCAGTTGCAGCAGCCAGAAGATCCAAACGCTTGCTGTCCTGTTCATTGCGTAGCAGCGTAGCCTCTGATGTCGTCAGCTCAGCGCGAGAGGAGAGTGCATTTCCTGGCTCTAGGATTTTTACGAGACTAAATGTGGTCTCCAGTTGATCAACACCGCTGTAGTTACTGGAGCCTGCAATATTCTCAATACTCACTCTTGCTTCATAAGGTGTTTGTTGTTGAGCCTGACGAATGCGTGCTGCCGCTGCGCGAGACTCAAAATCGTGAATGCCAAGCTGCGGATTTTTTTCGAGCACATTAACAATCACCTCTTTAAGGGTGATAGGTGCTGCTACTTCAGTGTCCGCGGCATTGACAAAAGAAGGTGTTAATAACGCCAATAGCAGATAAAACCAATGTCGCATTGCTATTCCTCTGTGTTATTTATCTCTTAAAGTACCCACCAATTTAGGAGGTGCTTGGTAATGAACAAGGCTTGTGCGTGGCACGTTATCCGTCTCGAGTGTCGATGGTGCTTTCATGCCTTTTGCAGCAATGCAAAAGAGCTACGAAAACAGGCTCGGACGTAAGCCGATACAGCACTTGGTTTCAAAGAACCAAGCACCACAAGTCTCGTAAAAGTCGAAACGCTATTTAGAGTGGTGGCGCGCGTAGAGGAGGGCGCAGGGTGCTACGCCAGAGTGTTGATAAAAGATCGTTGTTGCGGCGGTTTGAGAAAATGATAGCTCGCCGATGAATTAGGGGGATAATCGTCCAAATCATTAGCGCTACAGTAAGCGAGCTGAGAGAGTTATTTTTAAGCACTCCCTCGGGTGTGAGGTTTACTTCTGTAGTGGAGTCATGGGCATGACCAGAATCACATGTGCTGGTGCACACGTGAGTTACGCTAGGGTGTTGGTGTTCTAATGTCTCCAGCTCACTTGAGTGATGGTGATGATCATAGATATCAAAATGCAAATTAGCGCTTTGAATGGATATCAATGCAAGTGCCAGATAGCCTATCCACAATAAGCTGAAGCGCTTTGCGGTTTTTTGTAATTGATTTAGCGTAGCCACAATACAACTCCACTGTTGTATTAAATAACAATCTCCTAGCATCTAAAAATGCCGAGGAATAATAAACTAAATTGTGGCTTTAAGAGGCGGTGCTCTTAGTTGGGGGAGAGTGTTGTGACCTCCTTGAACAGGAGGCAGATCATTTCTGTGGCGCCGTATTGGCCGAGCTTGAACAGAAGGTGATAGCAGTAGAATAATCGTAGAAATCAGTGCGATAGCAAGCGGTGTTATCGAAATGTTTTTATAGAGGCCTTCCGGGGATATATCAATAGCCTTGGTATCAATGTCGTTATGATGCTGGTTGGAAGCATGCTCGGCATCATGGGTGTTACCTAGGTGAACATCATGATGGTCAGTTTGAAATGTATGCTGATCGACGTTGCTACTATATAAATGATCGGAATGAACATGGATGTGCAAATTCATACCCAACGCAAAAACAAGCGCAAGAGCTAAAAAACAAGCCCATGCGAAAGAGTAGTTGTGTATGTGGTAGCGTAGTCGTTGCATAGATGCGATCTATATATCTACTTGGCCAAGTCTTGTCAATGTGTTTATATTGAATGAGGATAATCAACAGGGGAGTTGTTCCCCGCTCCCCAGTTAGACGTATAGCGGATATGTAAGTTCCAATTTTTTTGTGGAACTGGGACAGTCTTTGAACTCACCAAACAATCGAATCGTGTCTAAGTAAAAAGGGCGCCATTGGCGCCCTTGAGTTTTATTGGCCGGTGAAGTTGGCCGCAATGTAGTGTCCATCCAGGCTGTAGAAAATGTACAGTGTTTGCCTGTCGGGCCTTGCGGGTCGCGCTGTATGAAAACAGCACTAAATTCTCTTAACGCAATCTGTTTTAAGGTGTGCATGGGATGCATTTTATGGGGTATAGTCTCAATCAGAGTGGCTTGTTTCTGTAGTGTTTGTCACTGGATAACCTTCGATACCTGCATAGCTAAGAGGATAAAAATGATAATGCGTAATCGCTTGCTTGTTGCCCCGTTGATACTTCTATCGTTGACCGTTGCTCCCGTCTATGCGGAAGGGATGAATAGCCACGATCATGCACACATGCACACTGATGGCAGTGCTGCTGTTCAGGCGCATCAGGGTGAGGGGACCGTGAACAAGGTCGACATCAAGGCAGGCAAAATCAATCTTACGCATGGTCCGATTGCCAGTCTCAACTGGCCTGGCATGACCATGGATCTTGATGTGCAGAACAAGGACAGCCTCAACGATTTGAAGCCAGGGCAGAAGATCGTTTTTAAACTGGTTGAAGCGCGCAAGCGCAAATATGTGATCAGCGAGATCAGCATCGTCAAATAGGACGAGCCTGCGCAGGTGGTGCGGGAAAATCACGATCCGCAGATTGCATTATCAGCCCTTCGTCCCGAACTGGACGAAGGAGCTTTCTCGGATTTTTCTTTGTTGACTAGCTCCGCGTGTGCTGATCAGTGTCCGTTTTTTTTCATTCCCCGTTCATGCCACCAGAGATAAATTACCGGTATCACGATCAGCGACAATAACGGCGCAGTCACCATGCCGCCGATGAGCGGTGCGGCGATGCGTTTCATGACATCTGTGCCGATCTCGTCGCCAAACATCACCGGTAGCAAGCCGGCAATGATGACGGCAACGGTCATGAGTTTGGGGCGCAGACGCATGACGGCGCCCTGGATAATCGCCTCTTTCAGCATCGCTGTATTCGTCAGCTTGCCGCTGTCGCGGTATGTTTCAATCATTCGATCGAGATAGAGCAGCATCACCACGCCAAACTCGGTGGCGACGCCTGCGAGGGCGATGAAGCCGACGGCGACGGCGACGGAAATCAGATAGCCGAGCAGGTAAATGAGCCAGATGCCGCCGCTGAGTGAGAAGGGGAGGCAGAGCAACACCAGTGCGACTTTGCCCATGTGGCGGAAGTGGAGAAACAGTAGTGCGACCACCAGCAACAGGGTGATGGGAATGATCCACGTCAGCCGCTCTCGGGCGTGTTGCATGTTTTGATATTGTCCGGCCCAGGTGATCGCGTAGCCTGGTTCCGGTTTGATTTCGGCGGCGATTTTTTTCTTCGCCTCGGCGACGTAACTACCGAGATCGCGCCCTTCGATGTTGATGTAGACGTAGCCAACCAGTCTGCCATTTTCACTCTTGATCTCGGTCGGTCCATCGTGGAGCGAGAAGTTGGCGAGATTGCCCAGTGGAATTGATTCGCCATTGGGTAACGTAATGCGGCTTTGCGACAGCGCACTGACGGAATCGCGATAGGAGCGCATGTAGCGCAGGACGATGGGGTAGCGTTCGCGCCCGGCGACCATTGTTGAAACGACCTTGCCGCCGCTGGCGGTTTCGATCAGTCGTTCGATATCGGCGATGCTGATGCCATAACGTGCAGCGGCCCGTCTGTTGATTTCGATATCGAGATAGTGACCACCTTCGAGACGCTCGGCGAAGATGCTGCGTGTTCCCGCCAGATCTTTCAGTACGCTCTCGGTCTGCTGTGCCAGCATGGCGATACCCTTGGTATCGGGGCCGCTGATTTTGAGCCCGAGCGGAGTGCGGATGCCGGTGGAGAGCATGTCGATGCGGGTGCGGATCGGATAGCCCCAAGAGTTGGTAAGGCCGGGCAGCTTTACTTCGCGGTCGAGTTTTTTGATGAAATCTTCAATGGTTTCGCCTTCGGGCCATTCACTGCGGGGTTTAAGTTTGATGACGGTTTCGATCATCGATAGCGGTGCAGGATCGAGTGCAGTTTCGGCGCGGCCCGCTTTGCCGTAGACGCGTTCGACCTCCGGCATCTGGCGGATGAGACGATCGGTGATTTGCAGAATGTTGGCTGCTTCGTCGATGGAGATTCCGGGTAAGGTGGTGGGCATGTAGAGCAGATCGCCCTCGTAGAGTGGCGGCATGAATTCGCTGCCAAGTTTGCTGGCGGGCCAGAGTGTGGCAAGCAGCAATAGCGCCGTGATAAGAATGACGCGGCCCTTGAATCTGAAACCGAGGTTGAGCACGGGTTGATAGAGCGCCTGCAACAGGCGATTGAGCGGATTGCTGTTTTCCGTTTTGATTTTGCCTCGTACCAGATACCCCATCAGCACCGGTGTCAGGGTGATGGCCAGCAGCGCGGCGGCGGCCATAGCGTAGGTTTTGGTGAAGGCGAGCGGTGAAAAAAGTTTGCCCTCCTGTCCGGTGAGCGTGAAGACCGGAAGGAATGAAAGAGTGATGACCATCAGGGAGAAAAACAGGGCCGGTCCAACTTCGCGCGCGCTGTCGCGGGCGGCTAGCCAGGGGTTGGCATTGCTGCCTTGGCGTTCGAGATGTTTGTGCATGTTTTCGATCATGACGATGGCAGCGTCAACCATGGCACCGATGGCGATGGCGATGCCGCCCAGGGACATGATGTTGGCCGTTACTCCCTGCTGCTTCATGATGACGAAGGCGGTGAGGATGCCGGCAGCGAGGGAGATGATGACCACCAGTGATGAGCGCAGATGAAGGAGAAAGACGAGGCAGACCAGTGCTACCGCGATCGACTCTTCGATGAGTTTGCGCTGTAGTGTGTTGACAGCTTCGTTGATGAGGCCGGAGCGGTCGTAGGTGACGACCAATTCGACCCCTTGCGGCAGTCCGCTCTTGAGGTCGGCGAGCCGTTGTTTGACGCCGTCGATGGTGTCCAGAGCATTGGCACCATAGCGCATGACGACGATGCCGCCGGGAGCGTCGCCCTCGCCATCGAGATCGGAAACGCCGCGGCGCGCTTCGGGCCCCGTGCTGACACGGGCGACATCACGTAGCAACAGCGGTACGCCATTCTTGTCGCTGGCCACAGGGATATTCTCGATGTCGGCGATCGATTTCAGATAGTTTTTACTGCGCACCATGAATTCGGCGCGTCCCATCTCGATCAAGGCACCGCCGCTGGCGGAGTTGTTGTCGCGCACGGCCTGCGCAATCTGTTCTGTTGTTATGCCATAGGCGGCGAGGCGGTTGGGGTCGACCTCGATCTGGAATTGCCGTGCCATGCCGCCAATGGTGGCTACTTCTGCGACGCCGGGCAGGCTCTGCAGCTCATACTTGAGGTAGTAGTCTTGCACCGTGCGCAGTTGATCCTGATCGTAAAGGTTTTCACGATCGACCAGCGCGTACTGGAAGATCCAGCCAACACCGGAGGCATCGGGACCGAGTTGCGGTGTTACGCCCGATGGCAGGCGCGACAGACTCTGGTTGAGATACTCCTGTACCCGTGAGCGCGCCCAATAGGGATCCGTGCCATCGTTGAAGATGATGTAGAGATAGGATTCACCATACATTGAAAAGCCGCGCACGGCGGTGGAGTTGGGAATGGAAAGCAGTGCGGTGGTGAGCGGATAGGTGACCTGATCCTCGACGATGTCAGGCGATTGCCCGGGATACATGCTCTTGACGATCACCTGGGTGTCGGAGAGATCGGGGATGGCATCAATGGTGATGGTGGAGGCAGAGCGCCAGCCCCAAACCATTAGCAATGCGGCTAGCAGCAGCACCAGCAGGCGATTGCGCAGCGACCAGTCGATAATTCGGTTTATCAGAGGCTGATTATTTTCCATTATCAGTGCTTGTCATGCGAACCAGCGGTCATGCGCTCTGCCGCCGCGCTGATGGAGGCGGCAGCATCGAGCAGGAACTGGCCGTTGACCGCGACCTTGGCCCCTTCGAGCACACCATCGGTGATTTCAATGATTTCGCTGGTCTCAATGCCGGTGTCGACATAGACAGGAACGAAATGGCCTTTACCCAGGGTGAGCATGACGCGATCACCATCACCGCCGCGCAGCACGGCGGAGCGAGGCAGTATCAGCGCCTCGTGCGGTTCGGCATGGATGTCGACATCGACAAAACTGCCGGGGCGTAGTTTGCTGTTGTCGAGCGAGGCTCTGGCAATCACCTTATTGTCGCTGGCGATGGGGTTGATGAAACTGATTTTCGTCTTGGTACGATGGCCATGGCTGTCAGTGATGGTGACGGCGTCGCCCTGTTTGATGCGTGCGGCCTGATCGGGATAGAGGGTGATATCGACCCACACCTTGCGGGTGCTGGCCAGTGAAAAAAGTGTGTCGGAGGGCATGATAAAACTGCCATCGCGAGCGTTGATCTGGGTGATGGTGCCGGACTGATCCGCGACGATCTTGACGATCTCGATAGGCATTTGACTGCTCTCGATCAGCTTGACGGTTTCGATATCGATTCCCTCATAGAGGAAGCGACTCCGTTCTCGCGACAGTTCTATCAACAGTGCCATCACATATTCGTTTTCTTTCAATCGCACATCGCCAACGGTTTGCAGAATCTGGTTGCGTCGTTCGAGGAAACGTAGAAACTCTTTCTGGCGCATGATCAGATCAGGGGAATATATTTCGTAGAGTACTTGCCCCTGTTTGACTTCTTCACCCACCGAGTGGATGTGGAGCTTCTTGATCGTTCCTTCGTATTTGGTGTGGACATTGTGAATTGTCCCTTCATCGACAGTGACATTGCCGAAACTTCGGATATTGTCGCTGATGATTGATTTTTGCACGGCGGTGAGGCGTACACCGAGCTTCTGTAGCGAAGCGCTGTCGACATGGATGCCGTAGTCGTGATCGTGAGAAGTATGCTGGTCAGATTCCACCAGATCCATTCCGCAGATCGGACAGGTACCCGGGTGGTCCTGCATGATCTCGGGATGCATCGGGCAGATGAAAATTTTTTCTGCTTTGCTGGTGTTGTTGGCAGGCAGCGTTGTTGCTGCAGTATTGCCGCTGTATCCCGTCCCGGTGATGTAGGGCAGGAGCAGATAGGTTGCAAGGGTGATGCTCGATAGCAGCACAACGGCTGTTACTCCGCGCTTTGTCATTGTGACGCCTGCAAAGATGGTGGAAAAAAGAGGGGAGGCATGGTTCCTCCCCTCGGTGCTTCAATGTTACTGGATCAGGATCAGATCACCGCGGCCTTTTTTCGGATCGGCATCTGGCTTGTTCATCAGAACAGTGATTGCACCACGCAGAGCTGCGCCCATGGCATGGTCGACGATAGCGACGTTGGTGGCGCGGTCAGCTGGTGAAACGATATCGAAGGTGCTGCTCTCGGCGACAGCTACGCTGTAAGTCTGGATGCCGTAGAGAGTGTTCTTCGGATTGCCGTTGATGTAGACGCGATCCCAAATACCGGCGATCGGGTGCAGTGCAACGGGGTTGTTGATGTTGGCGTTACCGAAGAAAATACGGACGCGCTCGCCTGGCTTGGCTTCCAGCACCTGGGTGGCGTTGGGCTCATGCACAGGGTCGTAGTGGAACATCTTGCCGTTGATGAGCGAACCGGTCCAGCCCACGTTTTCCAGCAGTGGTTCGATCTTTTCGGTGTTGGGGAAGTATTGCTGCTGAATCAGCACGTATTCACGGTCGGCCTTGGGATAGTTGGTCTTGTCCTTGGGCTCGACGATGATCATGCCGTACATACCCTTGGCGATGTGCTGCACCATCGGGCCTGCGCCGCAGTGGTACATGAATACGCCGGGAACCTTGGCTTCGAACTTAAAGGACTTGCTCTGGCCAGGTTTAACTTCAGCGAATTCGGTCAGTACGTCGACCTGGGCCGCGTGAAAATCCATGGCGTGGGAGTTTTTATTCTCGGCTGGATTGATCAGCGTGAAGTCAACGATGTCGCCTTCCTCAACGCGCACAGGCTTTCCAGGGATGGATCCATCGAAAGTCCAAGCGGCCATGGTGACATCGCCCTTGTTGTTGACGGCCAGTTCAACTTCCTTGGCAATCATGGTGATTTTGACAGTCTTGGCGGATGCCAGCCCTGCGGAAAAGAGCGCGGCAACGGTCATGGCAGCAACGGCTGCCTTCTTGAATGTATGCATGTGGTTTCCCTCTCTTTGGTTAGTACAAACAGCTTTTGTCAATCAATGGTGTAGTTTTTTACTGCTGTTGCTATCAGGATCCGAATTTGCACTTGCACAGGGTGCGCAGGTACTGAACCAGATCCGTGATTTCTTCGTCGCTCAAGGTGTCGCCCCAGGGCGGCATCAGGACCGATTTTTCAATGGCGCCGCCTCCTTCCTTGATGACTTTGAACAGGGTTTCGTCGGAACGGGCCGACATCGATTTGGCATCGGTGTGATCGCGGGGTATGACTGACATGTCGCGGGCATTCACACCGTTACCGTTGCCTTGCGAACCATGACACTGGACGCAGTAGGCTTTGTAATTATCTTCTGCGCTCTCTTTGGCCTGGGCTTGAAGTGGGAGCGTTGCCAGTAGAACGAGCAACCAGTACTTAGTTGGCATTGGCGAACTCCTCACTCAACAATTCCATGTAGCGCACCATCTTGTTGATGTTGGCATCGGTCAGCTGCTTGTTGGGCATCCATGACTTTGGCTCCCATGCCTGCGGATTTCTAATGTAACTGGCGATGAACTCTGGCTGCAGTCGCGTCGAGGCGGTGTAAACCTCTGGCCCGGAAACGCCGCCGTATTCCGGTTCGATCTGATGACAGGCCATGCAACCTAGGGCTTTGTCGAAGGCGATCTCCCCCATTTTTTTGGCGACGCTGACCGGTTCGATCTTCTCTTTGGCGATCAGATCATTGTGGGATTTGAGCTTCATCAGCTCGGAAGCCACGTCGGTGGCATCGTCCTTGGAGAGGGCGGTATGATTGACCAGTGTTGCAGTGTCGATCTCGTCTCCCTTGGCGCCGGGCTTGATGTGGTTGCCGAAGTAGACCCCCGCTGGACGAATCCTTGCGGGTTTCTGCAGCCAGGAAACAAGCCACTCCTGGCGGTACTTGTTGCCAGCGTAGAAAAGGTCAGGCCCTTTTTTGGCGAACGCCTCTTTCAATGTCTGCGCCGCTGGGCCAGTGAGATTGTGACAGTTGCTGCATTCTTTCTGCAGCATATCTGCTCCACCGGCAAAGACGCTGCCTGAAAAGGCGAGCAGGGTAGTCATGAAGATGCGTTTCATTGTTATTCTTTCCTCCTTCTTTTTTCCTGCGCAACCGGCTTGCCCATGAAGGGAGGGCTGTTGAAGAGACCATAACCTTTGGTCAGAGAATCACTGTAGAAATAGTTAGGATCGTAGTTGATGCCCTTCCAGACGTACCAGTCATCCATTGTCGCTTCCGCATACTCGAAAATGGTGACAGGTCCGCCGAGGGATGCACCGTTGTTGCTCATGTGCCGGTCGACGTGGTCATGCATGATGAAGTAGCCAGGATTTTTCATCTCGACGATAACGTCATAGCGTTCGCCAGGACCAACCGGAACGGTATCGACGTAGTAGGGGGCTGGTAGTGCATAGCCATCCTTGTGCGTCACAAGCATGTCGTGACCATGCATGTGCATCTGGTGGGTTTCGTCGCCCGCGCCGTAGAGGCGCATTCTCAATACATCACCTTTTTTGACGCGAATCGGTTGAGAATAGGGGAAGGATTTGCCGTTGACCGAGAAGTAGTCAGATACATCCTGTGGCAGGCCGCCCTTGCCGAAGCTTGCGGCATAGGTTGATTGCCAAGTGCTCATCATCAGAATGGCATCTTTGGTGACTTTCTTCTCGAGATCGCTAGGCTCCTTGGGATCGACCACGATTGGCCCCCACATGCCGCGTATAGCCACGTGCTCCCAGACGTTGACATGGCAGTGATACCAGAGGCTGCCGGGACGGTCTGCATTGAACTTGTAGGTGAAGGATTCGCCGGGCCGAATGGCATCTTTCTGGTTGATGGCAGCCACGCCATCCATGTGCCAACTGTTGATCTGGTTGATGCCGTGCCAATGGATGGTATGAGGCAGGCCGGTGTTGTTGGTGACATGGACGGTGACGTCATCACCTTCTTTGACTCGGATCAGTGGACCTGGCACCTGGCCGTTGAAGGCAAATACTTTGTTGGTGAAGCCAGGTGCTACATCAATGGTGACCTCATCAATGGACATTTCGAACTCATGTTGCGCCGCCCATCCCAGCACAGGAACAAGCGAGAGCAGTAGCGAGGTAGTGACATTTCGAAGTGTTGCTGTGCCATAAAGCATGGTGAATTCTCCCCCTTTAGATGAAAAGGATTTGTCTGAATCGCCTCCCTGCAGAACAGGGCAACCTGCCATCATCCCCCGACGTGGCATTTTGTTGTATTGAGAATATATCTTTTACGGCTGGATTTGCAACGGAAAGTTGTAAATTAAATACAACATTAGTTGGTGACTTCAATCTTTGGATGTGGGAGCAATATACTTGCCAGATCAGGAAGGTTTGAATTCGATTTTTGCGACTGGTGGGGAGGCGGGCGAACGACGCGTTCCATGGCCTGATTTCAGTTCGACGCAGAAGGCTAAAATGATAGGTGTTGGGCTAGTGGTTGAACTATTCAAGTTTTATGGGAAGAAAAAAGGGCGCCATTGGCGCCCTTGAGTTTTATTGGCCGGTGAAGTTGGCCGCAATGTAGTGTCCATCCAGGCTGTAGAAAATGTACAGCGTTTGTTTGTCGGCTTCGGTGGCGCGTGGATTCACAAAACTCACTACCCACTCCGGTCCCTTGGTGAATGTTTTTTGTTCTACCTTGCTGGCTTTGATGTCGCGCCATGAGGCATCGATTTTGTTCTTTTCTATCAGATTGAGTAATTTCTTTTCGGCTTTTGCAATTGCTTTATCACCATCGATGGGGCCATGTGCATGATCATGGCTGTGACCGCCATCGTGTGAATGATTGCCGCCCGCGATGGCTGTGCCGCTGGCGATGAACAGTGAAAGTAATGCTGCGAATAGATATTTCATAAAGTTTCCTCCGGTTAGTCGATGCTGTCGTGGGTGGTTTCGCGTTGCAATGTGGTTGCACGTTCTTGTTCCATGCGCGCATGGTCGTGGTAGTGGTTGTCGCTGCTAAAGCCAAATTCATCCGGGTTGGTCTGATGTGAATAGCCGTGCATTTGTCCAAGGAACAGGTAGAGGCCGGCAAAAATCAGGGTGATGTTGGCGATCTTGCTGAACTTGATAAAGCCCCGGGTTTTTCGCCAGCCAGCGAGCAACAGCAACATCACGGTCAGTGCAATGATCTGGCCAAGCTCAATACCGACGTTGAAAGAAATAATGTTCATCAACAACTGATCTTCGCTCAAAGGCAATTGCTGCAGGCGGGTAGATAACCCCAGGCCGTGGATCAATCCCAACAGAAATATCGTCGCCAATAAATTGGGTGGCTGGATATCCAGGTGTTTTTTAAATCCATCCAGGTTAGCAAAGGCGATGTAGCAGACGCTTAACGCGATAATCGCGTCAATCAGGAAATAATTGATCTGTACACCATTAAAAGTTGCGAATATCAGGGTGATGCTGTGTCCCACGGTAAACGCAGTGATGTACTTAACGATTTCGCTAAAACGGGTCAAAAAGAAAATAATGCCAAACACAAATAACAGGTGGTCATAGCCAGAAAGCATATGAGTAGCGCCTATCCACAGATAACGCCAATTACCACCGTCCACGATGGACTGCTTTTCTGCTTCTGACATGCCGTGGCCAAATAATTGGCTGGAGATGAGCAGCAACAGCACAGCCAGCACCCAACGCGACTGCTGAGAAATACGTGTCATAAAAAAACCTCGGTTTTGTTTAACGTAAAAAGCGACTGACCTGATGCCAGTCTGGGTCGGTTAAACGATGGAGGGAGGGGCGCGACTTTGTTGGGGAGGATGTTTAAGTTGATTGTACGAAACGGTTGGCGACGGGAGGTCAATGCGCTGTTTCAGGTTGTGCAGCGCAAGTGTCAGTGTGCCGGGGAGGTAAGCTGCTAAGTTTTGTTCAGCGTGTTTTTTCCCTTTAGGCAGGAACGCATCTTTTTCCAGATCGACCACGCTATGGTCGTGCGCGGGCTGTGCGCTATCAATGGCATCCGCGTGGTGGCCAAGCGAAAAGTGAGTGTGGGCGCTTAATTGATGGTCATTGTCGTGATGATTGGCGTGCGCGTGCAGGTTTCCCCATTGCATGGCAAGAAAGGCCAGCAGGGCGAAGCTCAGCAAATAGTTGCGCAGTTTTGATCGTGTCATGGGCATATGCATCGGCAGTATATCGGAACCATTATGGTGAAACTAGAGCCTGTGGGAGGGATCATTGGAAGGAAATGTCAGGGTGTTATATAGGTCTAAATGAACTGTCTGCAAACAAAGATGTCACAGGGATTAGGGTTATAGCATTGGCTCCGTGGAGGAAAATACATGCAATGTCCTGTGTGCAAAAATGTAAGTCTGGTTATCTCTGAGAGGCAAAGTATAGAAATTGACTATTGTCCTCAGTGCCGGGGCGTTTGGCTTGATCGTGGCGAGCTGGACAAGATTATTGAGCGCGCGTCTTCAGTGGCGGAAGTGGCAGAGAGTCGGGCAGTGCCGCACGCCAAGTCACACGAAAAGCAGCATCAAGAGCATAGGGATTATGATGATGACAGGCACTCTGGTCATGGCTACAGGAAAAAGAAAAGGAGTGGCTTTCTAGGTGAGTTGTTTGACTTTGATTGAGGAATACAAGGTTTTTCCGTGAGTCATTTTGCTGGTGAGCCTGGCTCACCAGCTTCATCAGGTCAGATGTTTAGGAATGTATCGGTTGCGGCAGATTTGCTAGAATTTACCTCTTTTGCTTATCGTGCCCATCATGTCTGACCGTCCCCGCATTGTTTTTCTCAAAGGCCCTACCGCTTCGGGCAAAACCGCTGCGGCTGTTGAGCTGGTTCAGCGCCTGCCCATGGAAATCATCAGTGTTGATTCTGCGCTGGTCTATCGGGGGATGGATGTGGGCACGTCCAAACCGGACGCTGGCTTGCTGGCCAAGGCGCCGCACCGCTTGATTAATATGGTAGAGCCCACCGAGGCGTATTCTGCCGCGCAGTTTCGCGCCGATGCGCTGCGTGAGATTGAAGATATTTTGGCGCAAGGCAAAACGCCGTTGTTGGTGGGTGGGACCATGTTGTACTTCAAGGCGCTGGCTGAAGGCTTGTCGCCATTGCCTACCGCAGACGAGGCGGTGCGCGCCCGGCTGGAGGCCGTGTTGGCCGAGCAGGGCTTGGCGGTGCTGCATCAGCGTCTGTGCCAGGTTGATCCCGAATCGGGGCAGCGCATTCATCCCAATGACCCGCAGCGGATTGTGCGTGCGCTGGAGGTGTTTGAGCTGACCGGTCGGCCAATGAGTGAGCTGTGGCGTGAGCAGCAGGAGCAGAGCCTGCCATATGAAGTGATCAATCTGGCGCTGGTGCCGGAAGATCGCGCAATTTTGCATGAGCGAATTGGTATTCGATTTGATCAAATGTTGGCCGATGGGCTGGTGGATGAAGTTCGGCGCTTGCGTGAGTTGCCGGGAATGTCGCCGGACTTGCCGTCGATGCGCAGCGTGGGTTATCGCCAGGCGTGGCAGTATCTGGATGGCGAGCTGGAATACGAACAAATGCGCATGGATGGCATTGTCGCCACGCGGCGTCTGGCCAAGCGGCAGTTGACCTGGTTGCGGGGCGAAAAGGACCTGGAATGTCTGGATATGATGGCGGCAAATCTGCTGGATCAGTTGTTGTTGAAGGTTAGTCCAGCCTGTAATCAGTCGCGCTAATGGGGCTTCGGAATTTGCTTTCGCCGGATATTGAATGTTGCTAAGATGACGTCGAGAGCATGGTGCTCGTTTTGGCCAGGATGGCAAATTGGGGCTTCGGTGTTTTTTGGGGGGAGTGCCCCCAGCCAACCGGAGTTTCCAGCGGTATTCTACGTTTGGGAAGGCGCATGTCGCCTTTGAATACACAAAAATAAGGAGAACGTGAATGTCAAAAGGGCAGAGTTTGCAAGACCCTTTTCTGAATATGCTTAGAAAAGAGAAGATTCCTGTTTCCATCTATCTGGTGAACGGAATCAAGCTCCAGGGCCAGGTCGATTCATTCGATCAGTTTGTGGTGCTGCTGAAAAACACGGTCAGCCAGATGGTGTACAAACACGCCATTTCCACCGTCGTTCCTGCGCGTAATATTCGCCTGACCGGTACCGAGGATTCTTCATCTGATTCTGCCGATTAACGGGCTTGTCTGGTCGGGGGTGGCTCTTGTTTGAGCGCCCCCAGGCCGGTGAAAAGGCCATTCTAGTTCATCTCACGATTACCTCATTTGACGAAGAAGGCGACGTTTCGGAATTCGAACAGCTCGCCATCTCTGCGGGCGCGCAGCCGTTGCAAGTGGTGACTGGCACGCGTGCTGGTCCAGACCCCAAGTTTTTTATTGGCAAAGGCAAGGCTGAAGAAATTGCCGAGCTGGTGAAAACACTGGCGGCGGAAGTGGTGATTTTTGACCACTCACTGTCTCCGGCGCAGGAACGAAATTTGGAGCGTTTGTTTCAGTGTCGGGTGTTGGATCGCACCGGCTTGATTCTGGATATTTTTGCCCAGCGAGCACGCTCGTTTGAGGGTAAATTGCAGGTTGAGCTGGCTCAGTTGCAGCATTTGTCGACGCGACTGGTGCGTGGCTGGACGCATCTTGAGCGACAAAAAGGTGGTATCGGTCTGCGTGGTCCGGGTGAAACTCAGCTGGAAACGGATCGTCGTTTGTTGGGCGCGCGCATTAAGCAGATCAACAAGCGCCTGGAAAAAGTGCAGCGACAGCGGGATCAGGGTAGGCGAGCACGTACTCGCGCCGAGATGCCCACCGTTTCACTGGTGGGCTACACCAATGCGGGCAAATCTACCCTGTTCAACGCGGTGACGGGTTCGCAGGTGTACGCGGCAGACCAGCTGTTTGCCACGCTGGACCCGACCTTGCGCCGGCTGGATCTGGCTGATGCAGGGCCGGCGGTGTTGGCGGACACGGTGGGGTTCGTGCGCAAGTTGCCACACGATCTGGTGGCGGCGTTTCGTTCTACCCTGGAGGAAACCCGCGAAGCTGATTTGTTGCTGCATGTTATCGATGCGGCTGATCCGGAGCACCTGGAGAGGATCAAGCAGGTCAACGAAGTATTGCGGGACATAGGCGCTGACGAGGTTCCGCAGATACAGGTTTATAACAAAATCGATTTGATTGAAAACGCCAAACCGCATATTGATTACAACGAGGATGGTAAGCCTAGTCGGGTGTGGTTGTCGGCGGCCAAGGCGCAGGGGCTGGATGTATTGGTCGATGCGCTCAAGGAATATTTTGCTCCGGGCATTCGTCATTGTTGGGTGACGTTGCCGCATCAAGCAGGTAAGGTACGTGCTGCACTTTACGAACAAAACCTGGTCATATCTGAACAGCTAGATGAACAAGGGCGCTGCGTGCTGGAGGTCAAAGCTCAGCCGCAAACGCTTGAAAGAATTCTTCCCGCCGATGCGCAAGTGAATGAAAAATATCCGCCTAATGCGGGTACGGCGCTTGCGGGTGAGGGGTAACCCCCCTACAATTCGGCATTAGTTCCTTAAGAAAACTCAAAGAAACGGAGTTGCTATGGCCTGGAATGAACCTGGCGGATCGGGTAAGAAGGACCCCTGGGGTGGTGGCGGTGGTCCTGGTAAGGATCAAGGTCCCCCGGATCTGGATGCCGTGATAAAAAATTTCCAAGACAAACTGTCTGGCATGTTTGGTGGTAAAAAAGGTGGCGGCTCTTCGGGTGGTTCCAATTCATCCGGTGGTGGCATGTCCAGCCTGTTTACGCTGATCATTGGCGTGGTACTGGTGGTCTGGGCGCTGTCCGGCGTGTACATCGTGGATTCTGCGGAGCGTGGTGTTGTGACGCGTTTCGGTGCGTATTCGGATACCACGATGCCTGGACCACACTGGCATTTGCCGTTCCCGTTTGAACGCGTTGAAGTGGTCGACGTTGAGCAAAACCGCACGGTTGAAATCGGTTTCCGTGAAAATAGCGGCTCACATCGTCTGGTGACTATTCCTCAGGAAGCTTTGATGCTGACTCAGGATGAAAACATCGTCGACATCAAGTTTGCGGTTCAGTACCAAGTTGGGGATGCCAAGAATTACCTGTTCAATGTACGTGATGCAGACGAAACATTGCGTCATGCAACCGAGAGCGCGGTTCGCGAAGTGATTGGTAAAGCCAAAATGGATTTCGTATTGACCGAAGGTCAAAGCGATATCGCTGATCGCGTCGAAACGGGTTTGCAGCAAATTCTGGATCGCTATCAGACAGGTTTGCTGGTAACCAGCGTGAACTTGCAAAGTGCCCAGCCGCCTGAAGAGGTGCGTGATGCATTTGAAGATGCCATCAAGGCGCGCGAGGATCAACAACGCTTGATCAACGAAGCAAAAGCGTACTCCAGCGATATCATTCCAAAAGCGCGCGGTAACGCTGCTCGCCAATTGGAAGAAGCCAATGCATACAAAGAACGTATTGTGGCTCAGGCTGAAGGTGAGGCGTCCCGCTTCGATCAGTTGGTGGCAGAGTACAAGCGCGCACCGCAGGTGACTCGTCAGCGTCTGTATATCGATACAATGCAGTCAGTGATGCAGTCCACCAGCAAGGTCATGGTGGATGTTAAAGGTGGCAACAGCATGTTGTACCTGCCGTTGGACAAAATCATGTCTGCGTCAGGCCAACCGATTCAGGTGATGCCATCACCGCCGGTCAGTGCCAACCCACCAGCACCGCAGCCTGAACAGGGTGCTCGCGATAATTTACGTAGCAGAACAGGACGCTAATCATGGGAGCAAGTATTCGTATACTCGGTACTATACTGGTCGTGGTTGGTGTAATCGCCTCGTTTTCCATGTTTACTGTGGACGAGCGTGAAAAGGCCATCATGTTCCGTTTGGGTGAAATCGTGCAGACAGAATTTGAACCCGGTCTGCACTTCAAGCTGCCCATTGTCAACAACGTGCGCAAGTTTGACTCGCGTATTTTGACGCTGGATTCTGCCCCGGAAGAATATCTGACCAGCGAGAAGAAAAACGTCAACGTCGATTCGTTTGTGAAATGGCGAATTGTGAATGCGTCGGCTTTCTACAAAACCATGGGTGGTGACGAGCGCCGTGCGGGTACCCGTATCGAGCAGATCATCAAGGACGGTTTGCGTAACGAAGTCGGTAAGCGCACCATTCAGGAAGCGGTTTCCGGTGAGCGTGGCCAGATCATGAATAACATTCAGATCAACGGCAATCGTCAGGTGAAAGATTTCGGTATCGAAATCGTCGACGTGCGCATCAAGCGTATTGACCTGCCCAAGGGCGTGAGTGAATCGGTTTACCGTCGGATGGAAGCAGAGCGTGCCCAGGTAGCCAAGGACTTCCGCTCACGCGGTGCCGAGGAATCTGAGCGTATTCGTGCGGATTCTGACAGGCAGCGTGAGATCATCGTGGCTGAAGCCTATCGTGATGCGGAACAGATTCGCGGTCAGGGTGATGCCAAAGCGACCAAGATCTTTGCCATGGCGCACAACAAGGATCCAGAGTTTTACGCGTTTTACCGCAGCCTGGACGCCTACCGTGCGTCGTTTAGTCAGAAAACCGACGTGATGGTGGTTCAGCCGGACGCGGAATTCTTTAAGTACTTTAACAAGGCCAGCGGCAGATAAACCGGCGGGATTGTGGTTGATAGACGGACGGCACTTCTTCAAGTGCCGTCCGCTTTTGTGTGGGTGCGAAAATGTGGGATGAGTTGCTGATTGCAACAGCCCTAATTTTAGTAATTGAGGGTATAATGCCGTTCCTGAGTCCAGCTGCGACCCGGGAGGCGTTGGCGCGAATGGCGCAGGCGGATGACCGCAGTTTACGCACCATCGGTTTTGTGTGCATGCTCGCAGGTGCGGGAATGCTTTATTTTTTGAAATGAAACAAAGAGTTATCTCTGATGTCCGTAAGTGATCGCTGGCTGTTGCCAGAGGGAATTGAAGAGTTGTTGCCGGATGAGGCACACCGGGTCGAGGAAATACGCAGTGCCCTGTTTGGCCTGTACCGTGGCTGGGGCTACGAGTTGGTGGTTACGCCACTGATCGAACATTTGGAATCGCTGACCGTCGGCATAGGCGGTGATTTGGAAAGCCACACATTCCGTTTGGTGGACCAGGTGAGCGGCCGCATGCTGGGCGTGCGCTCCGACATCACTCCGCAGGTGGCGCGCATTGATGCGCACCGGCTGAATCGCAAGGGCCCTGCACGGTTGTGCTATTGGGGGCCGGTATTGCTGACCCGGGCGCGCGAATTGGGTGGCAACCGCAGCCCGATCCAGGTGGGTGCGGAACTGTATGGCCACCGTGGTTACGAAAGTGACCTGGAAATTTTGCGTTTGATGATTGAGTCGCTGCGTATTGCCGGACAGCGTCAGCCTTATCTGGATTTGGGCCATGTTGGCGTGTTCAAAGCCTTGACCAAACAGGCAGAATTGACTGCCAGACAGGAAGAATTGCTGTTTGATGCGCTGCAGCGCAAGGCCAAGCCGGAAATGAAAGAGCTGCTTGCTGAGGTTAAAGATGCCAAGGTGGCGGCGATGCTGGCCAGTTTGGTGGACCTCAATGGCAGCGACGAAGTACTGGCGCAAGCGCGTCAGGCACTGGCGGGTGCGGTGCCTGCGGTGCAAGAGGCACTGAGCGATTTGGAACAAATCGTAAAGGCGCTACGTCACCGTTACAGCGAGATGAATATTCATATCGATCTGGCGGAGTTGCGTGGTTACAGTTACCACACCGGTGTGGTGTTTGCCGCCTACGCCAAGGGATATGGTCAGTCGGTGGCACAGGGTGGTCGTTATGATGCGGTGGGTGCTGTGTTTGGTCGCGCCCGTCCTGCAACCGGATTTAGTTTGGATTTACGTGGTCTGTTGGCGTTAAACGGCGGACAGACCAAGCCAGCGGGGGGGATTTTTGCCCCGGTGGCGGAAGATGCCCAGCTGCGCAAGATGATTCATGATCTGCGCGCCCAAGGCGAACGGGTAATTTGTGAATTGCCAGGTCAGGAAGGAGGTCCAGCCGATTGCGGTTGTGATCGCGTTCTGGTGAACACTGGCGGTGCGTGGACAGTTCAAGGCGTTTAGAGATTTTTCATGAAAAAAAATATTGTGGTAATAGGCTCCCAATGGGGCGACGAAGGTAAAGGCAAAATTGTCGACCTGCTGACCGAAAGCGTTAGCGCTGTGGCGCGCTTCCAAGGGGGGCATAACGCCGGGCATACGCTGGTGGTGGGCAACAAGAAAACCGTGTTGCACCTGATCCCGTCCGGAATTTTGCGCGAAAACGTACAGTGCATCATCGGCAACGGTGTGGTGTTGTCGCCAGAGGCGCTGCTAAAAGAAATTCGCATGCTGGAAGCCAACGGTGTACCTGCTCGCGAAAGACTGAAAATCAGCGCCGCCTGTCCGTTGATTTTGCCATGCCACGTGCGCTTGGATTTGGCGCGTGAACGTGCCCGTGGCAGCAATGCCATCGGTACCACCGGTCGTGGTATCGGTCCAGCGTATGAAGATAAAGTGGCACGCCGTGCAGTACGGGTTGCCGACCTGTTCCACCGCGAACGTTTTGCCGCGAAACTGGGCGAAATTCTGGACTATCACAACTTCGTGTTGCAGCATTATTTCAAGGAAGATCCCGTCGACTTCCAGGAAACATTGGAACAGGCGTTGGCATTGGGCGAAGAAATTGCGCCAATGGTTGCCGACATTCCAGAGCTGCTGGACCAGTACAAGCGCAACGGCGAAGTCGTGTTGTTTGAAGGCGCGCAGGGCGCGTTGCTGGACGTGGACCACGGTACCTATCCGTTCGTGACTTCCTCCAACACCACCGCAGGTGGCGCGGCGGTGGGCAGTGGCGTGGGTCCGTTGTACTTTGATTACGTGCTGGGCATCACCAAGGCCTACACAACCCGCGTGGGCGCCGGTCCCTTCCCCACTGAATTGGAAGATGACGTGGGCGCGCATCTGGCGAAAAAAGGCCATGAGTTTGGTTCGACCACCGGTCGTCCACGTCGCTGTGGCTGGTTTGATGCGGTATCACTGCGTCGCTCCATCCAGGTGAACAGCATCAGCGGTCTGTGTATCACCAAGCTCGACGTACTGGACGGTTTGGACAGCATTAACATCTGTGTGGGTTACAAGCACGATGGCGCTTCCACTCTGACCCCACCGGTGGGTGCGGATGCGTACACCCTGTGCGAGCCAATCTATGAAACCATGCCGGGCTGGACAGACACTACCTTCGGCGTGAAACGTTTTGAGGATCTGCCGCTAAATGCACGCAATTACCTCAAGCGCATCGAAGAATTGATGGCAACACCAATCGCCATTGTGTCCACAGGCCCAGAGCGGACTGAGACCATTATTCTCGACGACACCTTCAGATAACAATCTCGACGCAGATTGCTTTATCCCTGTAAAACATGTGGCTGACGATGACCTCGTCGGCCACATGTTTTTCTACGCTCTAACATCATTTGTGTTGATTCTAAAAATAGCAGCATTTACTGCAAAACATCCCAAAACTGTCGAGGGAGCTCAATTGACGCGTCTCTATGGCGGTAACTCTGTAAATTTTATGTAAAAGCCCAGTAATGATTCCCAAAAATTGGATTTCATTGTTCGCTAACGTACTTGCCGAATTTAGTAAAAGTCTGCGTCAGCATTTAGGCAAGGCAGGCTATTTTAGCAGGTGAAAGAATAAATGGATTTTTTGGGCGACAAACGTATCGCATGGTCTGTCCCGGTGTTTTTTGCGGCTGTTGGGTTGAGTACGCATACATCTGATTGGCAAAGTGATTCGCAGCCGCATGTTGTTTTGGAATCCATGGCTATGGTGGTGGCCATGGTGGTTGGTGGTGTGTCTTTGATGTTGTACCACACAAGACATCAGGCATTTTTTCTGTTGGTGGGCTGCGGCTTTTTTGCGGCAGGCTTGCTTGATGGATACCATGCGGTGGTGGCGTCAAGCTGGGCAATGGACATGACGCCATCCCGGGTGGAAGCTATTGTTACCTGGAGTTGGCTGGCTTCCCGAACGATGTTGGCTGCGTTGTTTGTCTATGCAGCCTATTGGCTGATTAACGAGAAAAAAACCGAAAAATATCAAAGCAATAAGGTGTATGTGTCAGTGGTTGTCCTGACGCTTGCCTGTATTGTGTTGTTCGGCATCGTGCCGTTGAATGATGCGAGCATTAATCACGACTATTTTTCGCGGCCACTGGAGTTAATCCCGGGGGTTCTGTTTGTGGTTGCCGCCGTGATGATGTTTATCAGTGGTAAATGGCGGATGTCATCGCTGCATCACTGGATACTGGTGGCCGTAGTGCTCAATGTTATTGCGCAAATTGAATACATGAGCCTGTCCAGAAACCTGTATGACATGTCATTTGATCTGGCGCACTTGATCAAATTTATCAGCTATGTCTTCGTGCTTGTTGGATTATCTTTGGATATGTATCGGACCTATTCACAGGTTGCAGATGAGTCGGAAAAAAAAGCAAGGCTTAGTGAATCTGAAAAATGGAATGATACAGTGCGTCGGCAAGAGGCTGCCCACAAGGCGATTGTTGATGGATTGCCACAGAAAATTTATGTGAAAGATCTGCATGGAAAATATTGTTTTTGTAATCAGAATTTCGCGAATCTCATGGGAAAAACGCGAGATCAGATTATTCATCAATTAGCGGAAAATATTGATCCAGGAAGCGTGGTTGAAACATATGTCGCAGAGGAAAAGCGCGCGCTTGAGTCTGCTGGGGTGGTTCGCAGCGAACGCATGGTTGAGGTTGGAGGGGGGAAGGTGTGGTATGAAAGCCAACACTACCCTTATTTCAACCAGTCAGGTGAGATGGCAGGTGTGATCGGCGTATTTCTCGATATCGAATTGCGAAAATACAAAGATACCCAGATCATGGTTCGTGAAGCCGCAATATCGGAGTCAAGCAATGCGATTGCCATTTGTGATTTGTCGGGCAGCATCACCTATGCAAATCATGCAATGGTGGCCATGTTTGGTGAACTGGATGAGATGTTAGGGCTAAGTGTTGGTGAATTTCTGTTCCAGAACCAGAAGGAATTTAATGCTGTATTGGCGCGGATTAACGACAATCAACGCTGGCGTCAGGAGTTAAAGCTAACAAAAGAGCAAGGGAAATCCATTTATGTGTTGGCGTCGGCGGTGTTGCTTCATGATGTATCTGCAGTGTCGCACGGTATTCTGATTTCAATGACAGATATTAGTGAGCAGAAGCGGGCGATGGAAGCCCTGCAGCGCAGTGAACAAACCTTTAGTAAGGCTCAGGAAATTGCTCATATCGGAAGTTGGGATTGGGATATGGAAACGAACGATCTATCCTGGTCGGATGAAATCTACCGGATATTCGGTTTACAGCCCAAGGAATTTGCCGCGACCTACGAAGCGTTTCTTGCGTGTGTGCATCCCGATGATAGAAATTTGGTAATTGACTCCGTGAATGCGTCGATAAAAGATCGTGATGTGGAGTATAGCATTGAGCATCGTGTTGTCAGACGGGACGGGTCAGAGCGAATAGTGCATGAACAGGGTAAAGTGTACTGGGATACTGATGGTGTCCCGGTGCGGATGATTGGTACGGTATTGGATATTACGGAGCGCAAAAAGGTTGAGCAAGAACTCGAGCGTCACCGAAAAGATCTGGAGGGCTTGGTTGAAGAGCGAACCAAGGAACTGGAGCAGGCGTATTTGGCTTTGATCGACCACGAGCGACTGGCAACCCTGGGTAAATTGACGGCGATGGTCAGTCATGAATTGCGCAATCCACTGGCAGCGATGCGACCCGCCCTGCATGTGTTGGAAAAGCGGGAAGTTTCTGATGAGAAAATAGCTATGGCTATTGAGCGGCTGGACAGAAACATCTCACGATGTGATTATATCATTGATGAGTTATTGGAATTTATAGCATCTGACGAGTTGAATTGTCAGGAAGTGGATTTAGATCATTGGCTTGCCTCAATATTGGCGAGCCAAACGTTTCCGGTCAATATTCGCATCGTCACAGAGTATGGCTTGTCTGGAAAGACTGCGAATATCGATAGTCAGCGATTACAGCGGGCGGTGATTCATTTGCTGGAAAATGCAATTCAGGCGATGCAGGACAAGGATTCGGGCGATCACTGTCTTGAGGTGCAAACCCGTAGAGATGGTCATGGATTTGAGATCAGTGTCTCCGATACTGGCGTTGGTATTGATGAAGTTGCGGTCGCTAAAATATTTGAACCATTGTTCAGTACCAAAAATTTTGGTGTCGGACTGGGTATGCCGACAGTGAAACGGATTATGGATCAGCATGGTGGCGACGTGAGAATAAGAACAGAAAAAAATGTAGGGGTCACAGTCGCCCTTTGGATTCCAGAAAAGAAAATGACAGTCGCAGGAGAGGCAGCATGAACAAAAGCATTTTGATCGTGGATGACAATGTTGATCTGGCCGATGGCTTAATGTTGGTGCTGGAAGATTCTTACAGTGCGGATGTGGCATACAATGCCGAAGAAGCATTGGAAAAAATGAAATTAAAGCATTATGACTGGGTGTTGAGTGATGTGAAGATGCCAGGCATGAATGGCGTCGAACTGAAAAAAAATATTACTGAAAATACGACGTCCAGTGTGATGTTGATGTCAGGCTATAGGGTTGAACAATTGGCCGAGGAAGTAACCGGCATGGGCCCGGCGATGATCAAGCGAGGTAAGCCGAGTACGGTTGAATTAAGGCAATTGTTGCAAACGACACTTGCACACGGTGTCTTGCTGGTTGAAAAGGAAAAATTCTCAGAGATAGATCAGCTCAAGCGTGAAATGATTGACTCCGGCTGGTGCGTGCAGTTGTTTACCGCGCATGGCAATGAAATGTTTGGGCACGCAGAGAATAAAAAAATCAGATTCATCGATCAAGGCGGAACGGTAGTCGATTCGCTCGTTCGTTGTCTGCAGGAAAATATTTGTGATCAATCCCCAATCGTTATCTTTGTCGATACCTCAAAGTATCAGGTGAACGATGACGATCCATTTAAGGCCCACGATGTGTCAGGTTGTCTATTCAAACCCTTTTACTTTGACAAGGTTTTTGAAGTACTCGCCAATTAGTTGGTGTGGTCAAGTTAATGTTTGCCTGACTTTTAAGCAATACCCTCACAAATTTAATGCCCACTGTCTGGTTGATGGCAGGGTATGTCATTGTTTTTAGGTTTCTTCTCTCGGTTAGCAAGCTGAAAACTGGATAATCAGATCAGTGAATTAATATCGATTGTTTCTATGATGTGTATAGATAAGCGCTAACTGGCTTGGTGATGCGGTTGTGATTTGACCGTTATTGGTGATGAGTCCATATATATAGTAATAAAAATAGGGGAGGTATTTGTTTTATAGCGAATAGTCTATGTGTTACATATTTTCTATCGATTAGTCGCAAGCGTCATGTCAGCTTAATCTTCGCTCCAGAGATGTTAGCAATAACTTTGATTAACACATTTAGGAGATGAAAATGGCCAAATATGATGCTGGCGTAAAAGAGTACCGCGACCTGTACTGGGCTCCGGATTACGTTCCTCTGGATACTGACCTGTTGGCGTGCTTTAAAGTTGTAGGTCAGCCCGGCGTGCCTAAAGAGGAAGTTGCTGCTGCGGTAGCTGCTGAGTCTTCAACAGGTACCTGGTCTACTGTATGGTCCGAGCTGTTGACTGACTTGGAATTCTACAAAGGCCGCGCATATCGTATCGAAGATGTTCCTGGTGATAAAGATGCTTTCTACACTTTCATCGCTTATCCTCTGGATTTGTTCGAAGAAGGTTCTATCGTAAACGTACTGACCTCTCTGGTTGGTAACGTGTTCGGCTTTAAAGCCCTGCGTTCTTTGCGTCTGGAAGATATTCGCTTCCCAATCGCGTTCATCAAGACCTGTGGTGGTCCTCCTGCCGGTATCCAGTTGGAGCGTGACCGTCTGAACAAGTACGGCCGTCCAATGTTGGGTTGTACCATCAAGCCAAAACTGGGTCTGTCTGCCAAGAACTACGGTCGTGCAGTATACGAATGTTTGCGCGGCGGTCTGGACTTGACCAAAGATGACGAAAACATCAACTCTCAGCCTTTCATGCGCTGGCGTGACCGTTGGGACTTCGTAGCAGAAGCTATCGATAAAGCCCAACGTGAAACTGGTGAGACCAAAGGTCACTACCTGAACGTAACTGCTGCTACTCCAGAAGAAATGTACGAGCGCGCAGAATACGCGAAAGAGCTCGGCATGCCGATCATCATGCACGACTTCTTGACTGGTGGTTTTACTGCCAACACAGGTCTGGCTAACTGGTGCCGTAAGAACGGCATGTTGTTGCACATTCACCGTGCAATGCACGCGGTAATCGACCGTAACCCGCATCACGGTATTCACTTCCGCGTACTGGCCAAGTGTCTGCGTCTGTCCGGTGGCGACCAGCTGCACACTGGTACGGTTGTAGGGAAGTTGGAAGGCGATCGCGCCTCTACTCTGGGCTTCGTAGATTTGTTGCGTGAGTCTTTCATTCCTGAAGATCGTCGCCGCGGTATTTTCTTTGATCAGGACTGGGGTTCATTGCCAGGCGTATTCGCAGTT
>JAOUHV010000042.1 GCA_029884425.1 Gammaproteobacteria bacterium | reverse complement strand
ATTACGAAGGTGAGCAATTCACGCTGATTGATACTGCGGGTGTGCGTCGCAAAGGCCGGATAGACGACAAAATTGAAAAATTCAGCGTCATTAAAACGCTGGCTGCGATTGAGGATGCGAACGTTGTCATTTTGGTGCTGGATGCCAAGCAAGGTATTTCTACCCAGGATGCGCATCTGCTTGGTTATGCAGTTGATGCTGGTCGTGCATTGCTGATCGCCGTCAATAAATGGGACGGCATGCAGCCTAGCGAAAAAGAGCGGATCAAAATCGATCTGGAGCGCAAGCTCAGCTTTGTTGATTACGCATCGGTACATTTTATTTCGGCGCTGCATGGCTCAGGCGTGGGCAAACTGATGGGCGTGGTCAAGCAGGCGTATCAAAATGCGTACAAGGCGTTTGCTACCAACTTGCTGACGCGCATTCTGGAAGATGCTGTGAGCTCATATCAGCCGCCATTGGTGAATGGTCGCCGTATCAAGTTGCGCTATGCGCATCAGGGTGGCAAAAATCCGCCCATTATTGTGATTCACGGTAATCAAACGGACAAAGTGCCTGCGGCATATGCGCGCTATCTGGAAAAAACTTTCCGTCAGGTGTTGCGTCTGGATGCAACGCCGATTCGTATCGAATTCCGCTCCGGAGAAAATCCATTCAAAGCCGGTCATCGCGAACAGTTAACCGATCGCGAAATGGCAAGGCAGCGACAGCTGACGCTTACCCGATTGCATAAGCGCAAAAAGGGTGACGGCAAACCAAGAAGAAAAGGCTGAGCGATCAGCCTTTTTTTATGCGCGAAGAAAAACTATGTGACAGGGTTGTCGCTTGCGGTTGGTTATGTGACTGGTTGAGCATTTTTGTGTTGGCAGTGCATTGCGAATGCGCCGAAAAAGACGCGTGGGAAAATGCTGCGCATTGCAGTGTTGTTTCTGTGTGTTACGTTAATCGAGAGGTAATAAATACAGACTATTTTTGATTGAAAGACATACGCAGAACTTTTGCGGAAATGCTGTGAAGTACAAACAGTGACTTAGTTCACAGTGTGAATTATTTGTGCCGAAAACTGCGAAGCATTCGGCATATCTGCTCCTCATCGCCCCTCGAAACCGGCCGTAAACAAAACCAAGAGGCAGTTGGTTACGGTGAGTGAGGGTGGCATGTTGACGGCGAGCGGCACTAAAAAAATAATTGGATTTATCTTATTGTTGTTGCTGAGTTCGCCAGCCAATGCCTGGACCCAAGAAGACTCCATGTGGCAATCCGCCTATCTGGCTGCTCATGTGGCTGATTGGGGGCAGACCAGAGATATCGCCGCACAATGCCGCACCAGCGGCGCCTATCAAGAGAGCAATATCGTGCTCGGCAGTTGTCCCAGTATACAAATGGTCAATGCCTATTTTGTCGCAACCGCACTGCTGCATACCGGTGTCGCGCATGCGCTGCCCAGTAAATACCGTCGCATGTTTCAGGTAGGGACTCTGGGATTGCAATTAAACGTGGTGAACAGTAATACCGAGATTGGATTGCAGGTCAATTTTTAAATCAATTCGATTGTGCGAAAAAAAAGCCGTCATTGACGGCTTTTTTATTGTCAGCAAAAAACTGTGATGTAGTTGGAATAGTTGCAGACAGGGATTGTCTGTTGTGTGACACGTTGTTCGATTTCTGTGCTGTTATGACAGGTGAACAGGCCGCAAACCTAGGAGAATGTTTCTTGCCGGAAACATGTGTTTCATTGTCTGGCAGCGTCGAGCGTTTTTTGGCGTAAGTCTGACATGCAGGGCTGAAAACTGTGACCTTTGTCACAGCTGTTTTTGTTGTCACGCCGAAACTGCGAAGCAGTAGGCAATAGCCAGCCTTACCCCCTTTTCTCGGTGGACGTAACACAGAGTACGTACTGTGAATGCGTTTGAGGAAGGGTTCCATGAAGCGTTTAATTGTCACTCTGATTTCCGCTCTGATGGTATTGATGGCTCCAGCAGCCCATGCCTGGACGAAACAAGACACTCTGTGGCAAAGCGCTTACCTGACTGCCCATGTGGCAGACTGGGGTCAAACCCTGGATATCGCAGAACACTGCTCAACAACTGGTGAATACCGCGAAAGCAACGCAGTGATGGGCAGTTGCCCCAGTGTACAAATGGTTAATGCCTATTTTTTGAGCACCGCACTGATCCATACCGGTGTTGCGCATGCCCTGCCTTCCAAGTATCGCCGGATGTTCCAGGTCGGAACCTTGGGTATGCAGCTCAACGTTATCAACAGCAACAAGCAAATTGGCTTGAAGGTTAATTTCTAAGCAACGATTTCCTCAGTGCAAGTTAGGCCGGGTAACCGGCCTTTTTTATTGGGTCAAAAAAAGGGCGCCTTCGGCGCCCTTTTTGGTGTTAGTGGTGATGGCCACCTACGCCGTGAACATGGCCGTGGGCCAGTTCCTCGCCGCTGGCATCGCGCACTTCGGCGATTTCAACGTCAAACGTCAGGTGAACGCCGGCCAGCGGGTGGTTGCCGTCCAGGGTCGCGTTCTGGTCGTCCAGGGCGATGATGGTGAAAACCTGAACGCCTTGCTCACTTTGTGCCTGCAGCTGCATGCCGATTTCCAGGTTGTCGATGCCCTGGATGAATTCCAGTGGGATTTCCTGAACCAGCGCGTCCTGGCGCACGCCGTAGGCGTTTTCTGGCTCAATGCGCACGTTCAGCTTGTCACCAGCAGTTTTGCCCGCCAGAGCCGCTTCCAGGCCAGGGATGATGTTGCCAAAACCATGAAGGTAGGCCAGTGGGTCTCCGCCGACGGAGCTGTCAAGGGTCTCGCCAGCGTCGTTGGTGAGGGTGTAGTGGAAAAGAACCACTTTGTTTTCGGCTACCTGCATGGGCGCATCCTTTAAGTTAAAAAATAAAAGACGCACATCTTACCCGTTTTGGGGGGGATATAGACAGTGAAACCTGTGTTTTGGACGGCAGAATGGCGCGGATTGACGGGGGAAATACGAGGATGGCGGGCAAATTCCTGGAGCAGGTCTAAATTTTACACTGCCAGGGCAATCTTCGCAGGGCTAGGCGAATATCCAGGACATTGACGCGAATTTCAGTGAATGGGGATGAGTAGTTTGGCTTCGTTGCCATATTCGATGCGAATGCCGTCCAGGCCATCCAGGTTGTCTTGAACGCGGAGGATTTTCATGTTGCGCAGTGCTTCCGCGATGTCGGCGATGATGGTTTGTGATTGTTCGATTTGGTATTTGAAGGCGACAAAGCCGTTTTTGCCGATGATGTCGTTCAGGTCGGCAGGCTCTGCCCAGGTGCTGGCGATAACGACATTAAACGCGCCGGAATCACGAATCATGTCCTTCAATAAGCCGCGCGAACGGGGCGATGAGGCGTTTTCAAAACCATCGGTCATCAGAATGTTGATGATGATGGGCTTTTTCTGCATTACCAGAGATGCGATGGAATAGCCCCAGGAATCATACAGGGCAGTGCCGCCGCGAATATAGGTGTGATCAAAGTCCAGTGCTTCCTGGATTTTGTTGTAATCGGTGACAAAACCCTTGGTTCGGTATTTGATGGTGTCGCTGAAAACAGCAACCTGAGTGGAAATGCCATTGGGGAAACCCGCGTAAATTCGCTTGAAATAATCGCTGATGCGGAACAAATCCGAATTGATCATGCTGGTGGAATAGTCGGTGAGGAAATTGACCGCGACATCATCTGGATTAATGTTTTGCAAAATAAAATTTTTCAGTGGCACGGTGTCGCCATTGGGGGCAATACCTGTCAATTTGATTTTGCCAATAATGTCAGTATCCAGACCAGATGAAAAATAGTGCGCGTCGTATTTTTTGTCATTGCTGCTGATGTTGAACCAGTTGCGATCCTGGCGCAGCGGATTGATGACTTCGTTGGGGTGTGGGGTGTCAAAATCCAGCTGAAAATCGGGAAGCGCAACCAGTTGTTCAAAATCGATTTTACCCAGAGCATCAATACAGCCTTCGCTGAGTCCGCTGCCGCCTTCATTGAGAGTGTCTTGCAGCGTTTTCAGGTCGGTAATGCCGTCATTGCGGCAATGGACCAGCATGTTTTCCAACTGCTGATCAAGGGTGAGCAGATCGTCATTCGGCGGTGGTTCAACGGCACAGCCTAACAATAAAAATGCGGCCAGAAGTGGCGGCATGACAAACTTGGATTGTGAATAAAATATTGTGCGTATCATGCCTTGTTATGACGGCGGTACGCGGCGGAATCAGAGGCATTTAATGCCGGCGAGTGACAACGGTCACATGTGAAAATATCGATTCGTGAAGCAGTTGACAGATGTGGTTATTATAGACTTTCTCTAATATTTCCTGGTTGAAACTGCCTTTATGGCTTTCGCAAAATGGCGCGAACTACTGCACCGGGGCCGACGTGATATTTGCCTTCGTTTAGCTCAACCACGGACTCTTCCAGCAGGACAAATTTCGCCAGAGGGAAATCTTGCTGCAGTAGTTCAGCGGAAAATAGTGCATCTACAGTTTGTGGGCCGCCGCTGGGATAGCCCAGCTGATTTTTGTTGAATGCTTCCATCAACAGCACACCTTGTGGTTTGAGGCTGCGCCATATTTTTTCATGAATGGTTTTGCGTACACTGGACGGGAAGTGAAGGTAAATGGAAACCACGGCATCAAACGATTCGATGGGCCAGTCCCATGCGAGCAGATCAGCGCAAACAGTGTTAATTTTCACCCGTCGCTGTTTGGCAAGTGCCAGCGAGCGATCCACACCGGCCTGTGCATAATCAACGGAGGTTACATCAAAACCTTGTTGTGCCAGCCAGACGCCATTGCGACCTTCGCCATCGCCGGGCACCAGCACTTTGCCGCCACGCGGTAATTGGTGTAGCTGACTTTGCAAAAAACGATTGGGCAAATCACCGTAGGCCAGTCCTGCTTCGCTGTAACGTTGTTGCCAAAATTCTTGCATGTATTCGGTCGCCTGTTAGAAAAATATCGGTTAGGTCTACAGTGACAGGCAGCGTGGCGTAAATCAAGGGAGACGGATTGTGCGGGAGACGATGCGCCCATGCCTGTCATGCCGGCATGGGCGTGCGTGAGCAAGAGTTTAACTGACGGGTTTTAATTCGCCATAAACTGTGCGGGTGTTACCCACGCTGGTGTCATGGATGCTGATCAACACATTGGCCTGTGGGAATGATGATGGTGCTTTGATGGCGGTGATTTGCCACTGCCATTGTTTGCCTTTGTGGTCGGTAACGATGAAGTGCAGTACACCGTTTTCGACTTTCCGCTGACTTATATTCTGGGTTTGACCTGAGTCAGCCAAGTACAGGCGGCCATTACCTTTGGGAGTCAGGGCCAGCGGGTGATAGCTCTGGCTTTTATCGTCGCTCAAACGAAGCGAGAACAGACCACGCAGGTTTTCATCAAATGCGGAGGTGCGGGTGATGACCGTTTGATAGGGCGCAGCATTGGTGGGACTGAGGATGGCGAGTTCTTCCTGTTCCATGGAATGAACGCTGGAAACGACGAAAAGAGCAGCACAGCCTAAAATCAGTTTGCGCAAAATAGTGAATTTCACGAACGGTCTCCTAGGTGGACGGGCAGCCATTATGTGGCTGCCAGTATTAACCGAACATTAAAGTGGGTTATGGCAACTCGGCTTCGCGGGAGCGCTGCCACAGATGGCTCTGAACTTTGTCGCTGATGTTGGACAGCAGTTCGGCAAAACGCGATCCCAGGCGTTTTTTGGCTACATAGGTGATTTTGTAGACATCGGCATCCTTGGCGCGAAGCATCAAATAATCATCACTGGTTTGCAGCTCATCAACCAGATTTAACTCCTTGGCGCGGGTGGCAAACCAGTGCTCACCGGTGGCCACTTTGCTGATATCAATACTGGGGCGGTTGGCGGTGATGAACTCCTTGAACAGTTCGTGGGTGTCCTGAATTTCTTCGCGGAATTTTTCGCGGGCCTTGTCGGTGTTTTCGCCAAACATGGTGAGGGTGCGCTTGTAATCGCCAGCGGTGATTTGTTCGTAGTCGATGTCATGCTTTTTCAGCAGGCGGTTAAAGTTCGGAATTTGTGCAATCACGCCAATAGAGCCAATGACCGCAAACGGTGCGGCGATAATCTTGTTGGCAACGCAGGCCATCATGTAGCCACCACTGGCGGCAACTTTGTCGACGGCGACGGTGAGCGGAATGTTGCGACTGCGGACCCGGGCTAATTGTGATGAGGCCAAGCCGTAGGCGTGAACCAGACCGCCGGGGCTGGTGAGGTTGAGCATGATCTCGTCCTGTTCATTGGCAACCAGCAGAATCGCGGTGATTTCTTCGCGCAATGAAGCTACTGCTGAAGCGCGGATATCACCGTCAAACTCCAGCACAAACACCCGTGGCAGAGACTTGGTTTCGCTCTTTTCCTCGGCCTTTTTCTTGGCTTTTAATGCTTTGGCCTGGGCTTTTTGCTCTTTTTCGCTGAGCAGCAGGCTATTGAGCGTTTGCTCGGTCTGCTCGAATTTTTCGTTGATTTTTTTGACTTCAATGTGGGCTTGGTGCTCTTCGCGGCTACGACTGGCCAGAACAATGATGACGATGGCGACAACCACAATCGCCAGCACAATGGTTGATGTCTTGGCCAGAAACAGGCCGTAATCCATAAAAAATTCGCTCACCTTGTAAAAACTCCGTTGTATTCCGCAGGGCCTGAGAATTTACCACTTAATGCTGGGCTCTGCATGTTTGTATGAGAGCGGATATTGCATACCTGATTTCACATAAATAAATCAGGTTATTTGGTTGTCGTTTTTAGTTACAGACTCTGGACGGCAGGAAAAAGCGTGACTATATTTGGGAAAATCTTCCCAAGTTTTATCGGTGCAGGCCGATGTAGTGCCTAGGGTGATGCCTGAATAGCGGCATTTGCGACGTATGGGCATGAAGGAAAGAGCAATAAATTCAGAAAATAGGAGCTACATCAATGCATTACGAGAGCATTAATCAGTTCGTGTCAGTAAATTCGAGTAAGCCGCGCACAAAGGGGCTGGCATTGGCAATCCTGTTGATCGTGGGCGTTTTGGGCGGATGTAGTAGCTCGTCCTCAGATCCGCGCAGCGAAAATTCCATGTATCAGGATGGTCTGGCGCTGTACAACGCCAAGGCCTATGCCGAGGCCGTTCAGGCGTTTAGCGACGAAATACGTGCCTACCCCGGCGGACCGTTGGCTGATGATGCGGCGTTTTATTTAGCGCGTGCCCAGTATTGGATGGGGGATTACGTGAGTGCCATCGCCGGCTTCACAGCCTTTCCAACAACATACCCGACGAGCAACGTGCTGGAAGCCTCGGTGTACTGGAAGGGTAAGGCCGAGCAAAAAAATAATGACCTCACGACGGCCCGTGCAACCTATCAGTACATTATTGCGGAAAACGCCGCGGGACGATTTACTAACCAATATGTAGGCGATGCGCATTACAGTATCGCTAAAACCTATTACGACGCGGGAGACTATACGACAGCAATAAGCGAATTTACAGCTGCTGCCGGTCTTGTCACCCTTGTGTCGGCAACTGACTCCAAACTGGACAATATTCAATACTACTTGGCAAAAAGTTATCACCAGCGGGCCAAAACTCCTCTCAATCCATCATCGGCGGCGGACTATACCCAGGCAATTGCGGAATACGATTTATTGATTGCGACCTATGATGGTTTAACACTAGCCACAACTAGTGGCTGGGTGGGAAATGCCAGAGTACAAAAAGGCGTGATCATGATGGATCAGCTAGATTACGCTGGAGCGCAAACATATTTTATCAATTTGATGGCTGATCCGAAGTTTGCGGCCTCCAGTGACGGTGACTTGGGGCAATATACCCTGGGTGCGGCTTATTACGATCAGGCCAAAATCGAATTGGCGTTGGCAATACCTGATCCTCTGATTTATGGACCGCTACTCGTTAATGCGCGTACCGAGTACGCCAAAGTCGCAGTTAATTATCCAACCAGTTCCTGGGCAGACAACGCCCAGTATCAAATCGGTAAAACCTACTACGATGAAGCAGACTATGTGAATGCGTTAACCACGTTTAAGGCGGTTGTGGCCAATTATCCGATGTCTAGCAGTGCCGATGCGGGTCAGTATTATGTTGGTCGCACGCTACTGCAACAAGCTGATGCTGCCAAGGTTGTTGCTGATGTAGCGGCAGCTGCCGCAGGTATAGCACCGGATTATACCGCTGTCGGTGGTTATCTGGATTTGAATGCTCAGGCCCGTACAGAGCTGCAGAAAGTGGTGGTTACTTATCCGCTGAGTAGCTTGGCCGACAATGCCCAATACCAGATCGGTAAAACTCACTATGACGAGGGATCATATGCCTTGGCGCGTACTGAACTTGGCAAAGTGATTGCAAATTATGCGACCAGCACTTATGCAGATAATGCGCAGTACTACATTGGGCGTGCATACCATAAAGATACAGCGTTAGTGAATTATCTAGCGGATGCCCGAAGTGCATATCAACTGGTGTTGTCGCTATATCCCGCCAGTACGCAGGCGCATAGTGCGCAATATTATATTGCGCGGACTTACCACGATTCGATCGAAGTGGGTAATTGCGTAAATGAGTTAGCGCAAATGCAATTGCTAATAACCAATTATCCTACCAGTTCGCATGTGGCAACAGCGCAAACACATATCAATGATTTGATGCTGGCTACACCTGTGACACATGTCTGCTTGTAATAACGGCAAGGAAGCGCACGCCAATGTTGGCGTGCGCTTTATGAAACGCATATAGAATGGTGGAGCGGTGATGGACACAACATCAATCTCAAAAAAAACGCTGCGCAGAAACGTGTACCTGCTGGTGATGCTTTTGTTGACGGTTGCAGCCTTTGGTATCATGTTTTACAAGCTGTACTATCTTGATTATCCATTGTCTGAGCTTGTTCCCACGAGCACATACAAGCTGGAAATGTCTGTCCAGGTGGATGGTCATGGAGATGATATTCAAATCAGTACCTTCCTGCCAAAAAGCGATGCGCGCCAGACCGTGTTGGACGAAACCAACTCATCAGGGATATTCGCGATATCAATGAAAAATAGCGAGATGAATCGGCAGTTGTTTTGGGATGCTGCTGGTGTTGAAGGGCGGCATTCGCTGCTTTATTCATACTCAATTCAGGCAAAAAACGTAAAGTACGATATCCCCCCAGGTATCGAAATACCAAAATCCTATTCGCCGGAGGTGAATCAGTATCTTAAGGAAGAAGAAGGCGTTCAAGTCAGTGATCCCTTGATTGCCAAAGAACTGGAAAGGCTTTTTCCGAATCATACTGCACCGGACATGTTAACGGCGATGACAACCATTCATCGCCATCTTCAGGATAAATTTGCCAATAAAAAGTTTTCTGGATTCACCGACGCGCTGACCGCATTGAAGCTGGGGGAAGCCAGCTGTAACGGCAAGGGAAGATTGTTTGTCGCCTTGGCCAGGAAGATGAATATTCCGGCAAGGCTGGTCGGTGGTTTGATTTTGGAAACGGGTAGCAAGCGTACAAGCCATCAGTGGGTTGAAGTGTACATCAATGGTCACTGGGTTCCATTCGACACCATCAATGATCATTTTGCCGAAATACCTGCCAATTTCCTTACCTTGTACTACGGTGACGAATTTTTGTTTAAACATACGGCAGATATAAATTTCCAATATGCATTTACCACCAGGAAGGCTCTGGAGCCAAAGCGGGATGTGCAGGAGGAGTTGGGTAGTTCAGTTTTAAATGTGACCAATTTCTACAGTATGTTTGAGAAAGTAGGGATTTCGCAGGATTTGCTAAAAATCGTGTTGATGATTCCGCTGGGTGCGTTTGTAGTGGTCATTTTCAGAAATGTTATTGGCGTCCAAACATTCGGTACATTTTTGCCCGCATTGATTGCGGCGGCGGCCAGAGAGAGTGGGTTGTTTTGGGGTTTGGTTGGTTTTGTGGTCATTATCATCTTTGCGTCATTCATTCGGCGAGGGTTGGATTGGTTGCAGCTGCTGCATTCGCCAAAAATGGCAATCATGCTGACACTGGTTGTGCTGATTATGTTGTTGATGGCAGGTATTGGCGTTCAGTTGGGGATGTTTGAGCTGGCGCATGTTTCCTTGTTCCCAATCGCCATTTTGGCAATTACCGCAGAGCGGTTTTCCATACTGGAACAGGAGCAGGGGTTCCGTAAATCCATGCGGATCATGTTCACAACTTGTGTGGTTATTGCAATTTGCTACGCAGTCATGGAGTCGGTGTTCCTGCAGAGTACCATTTTGGCATTCCCTGAATTGCTGTTGTTTGTCATTGCACTGAACTTGTGGCTTGGGAAATGGATAGGCATGCGTGTATCCGAGTTCTACCGTTTCCGCAAGCTGATCTTTAAGGGGGCTTGAGATGACACTGAAAAACGTTTTCGGTCAGCTTAAACTGTATTATCAGCGCGCTTCATCAGTGTTGACCATGAATCAGCGAAATCTGGAATACATTTATACAAGCAATCAGCGCAAGCATTATCCGATTGCGGATGACAAGCTGCTGACGAAACAGTATCTGGCCAAGGCAGGAGTGCCATATCCGGAAGTGTATCAGGTATACAGCTATTTTTATGACTTGAGAAACTTGGAGGCTGATTTAAAAAAGCATGAAGAGTTTGTAATCAAGCCGGCCAAGGGAAGTGGTGGCGGTGGGATTATGGTGATTGTTCGTCGAGACGAGAATTATTGGTATAGCATAGGCGGGAAAGCTTATGACATTGATGATATCAGAAAGCATTTGTGCGATATCATTTTCGGAATATATTCATTCGGATTAAGTGATGATGTCATTATCGAAAAAAGAATAGTTCAAAATCCGGAGATTGATGAAATAACTCAGCAGGGGTTGGCCGATGTGCGACTCATTGTGCATCATGGAAAGCCGGTGCTGTCGATGATTCGCTTGCCAACACGTGCGTCTGATGGTCGTGCCAATCTGCACCAAGGCGCAATCGGTGTGGGGATTGATGTGGCATCAGGTCGGACAGTGCATGCGACATTTAAAGGCACGCCTATCGATGTTCATCCTGATACGGGAGTAAATTTGCTTGGGCGAACAATTCCATACTGGTCAGATGTGGTAGCAACAGGCTTGGCGATCAGTGAAATCATGCCGCTCAAATATCTGGGGATAGATATTGCCATTTCGACCGAAGGCCCTATGGTGCTGGAGATTAATGTTAGGCCAGGCATTGAAATTCAGAACGTCAATTCCTCTGGGATGCGTGGAATTTTGCAAAATAATATGAAAGCAGCGGGCCAGATTGGCAAGGTGGCGCCATGAAAAAAGTATTGAGCGAAAGCTTTATTCCTGTGGTGGTTGTGCTTGGTGCGTTATTTTCATTTATTTTGTACGCAGATATCAAAACCTCGGTGGAGGAAAATCAGGTGGTGGTGGTAAAAATACCCTCATCACCAGAGGTGGTAAATGCTTCGCAGTCTGCCTCGGCAGAGGATGAGGCGGAGATTGAGGTTTCTTCGGAGCGTTCTGATAATCCATTGTACAAAGAAGCAGGGGATCTTGTTCGTGCAGGGCAATGGAGCAAGGCGGAGGAAGTCTATCAGCGATTGCTGAAGGAAGCGCCAAGTTCACAATTGTACAATGATATTGGTGTTATGTATTTTCGCCAAAAAAAATACAGTAAGGCAGAGTCTAATTTCACAAAAGCACTGGCCATCGAGCCTGTATATGTTCTTGCCTATCTGAATCGTGGGCGGGTTAAAGCCAGACAGTTTCATCATCAGCAAGCAATAAAGGATTATGATGCGCTGATAGCAGTGATGCCTTTTCATTTCGATGCGCACTATTTCAAGGCGATGTCTGAGTTTGAATTAAAACATTACCAGCGAGCTGCAGATCTGTTTAAAAAGTCCAGTGAAATGTCGGGCGGAGAAAATAAATCCAGAGCGCTGTATCGCCTTGCTTTGACGCAGGTGGCGCTAAAACAGGTTCCTCAGGCGATGAAATCGTTGAACGCGGCAATCAGAATTCGCCCTTCTTATCTGGATGCGCGTATTACGCTGGTAAGCCTGTTGGCGGCGAACAAGGAGACAGCATCACAGGCTGAGGAGGAAATCGCAAAAATTCTTCGTCTGGCAGCAAATGATGCCACCGTCTATTCAAGGGTGGGTGGTTTGTATTCGGATCTAGGATTGCTAAAAAAAGCGATGGAGTCGTACAAGGCTGCCTTGCAGATTGCGCCTGAGCATCATTTGGCGCACTACAATCTGGGAATTTTGTACCTGAAGCAGAAAAAGTGGCCGTTGGCTCGCGCAGAGTTTGAAATTACCAAACGTATAGCTCCAAATGATTCACGCAACTATTTTAATTTGGGACGTGCCGCTTTTGGTGAGGAAGATTATGTGGGGGCACTAGACTACTATCGCAAGGCGCTGGAGTTGGAGGACGGTCAATATCCCAAGGCTATCTTCAATATGGCGATCACTTATCGTGCGATGAATGACTACAAACAGGCGATCAAGCATTACCAGAAAGCCGTGGAAATGCAGCCAGATTATTTTGATGCCTGGAATAATCTGGGTATTGCCTATCTTAAACTGGATAACAATGAGGAAGCGATAAAGGCGTTAACTGAAGCGCTGAAGATCGATCCAGAGAATGCTTCTGCCTGGTATGTGCTGGGGCGTGCGTACTCTCGTCTGGAAGACAAGCCGAAAGCAATTGATGCATATGAAAATGCCGTAAAATTTGATCCGTTGCATCTTAAGGCTAAATTGAACCTGGCAATCAACTTGGTTAGACAGGAAGATTTTCCGCGTGCAGTTTCGTTGTACCAAAGCATTGTTGAAAATGACCCAACCTATGCCAGGGCATGGATGAATATGGGTGTGGCGCAGATTAATTTGAAAAAGTATGAGGATGCGGCTGAGTCGCTGAAGACATTTTTGGAACTGGAGAGCGGTAGTGCCAGAGGTTATCTTTATCTGGCACGCGCCCAGGTTGGTTTGAAGGATTATGAGCATGCCTTGGAGACCATTGAGCAAGGTTTGGGAGTTGATGTTGCTAACTCCAGTTTGCGATTGGAGCTGGGAAGAGTTTACAAACGGATGGGCGAGCTGGATAAGGCTCGGGAAGAGTTTGATAAGGGATTGAGAATTTCGCCAAATAATGAGGAGCTGAAGCGTGAACGTGCAACGCTGTAACGTTAAACCAAAAATTGAGGCCGGCCGTAGAAAGCGTTGTTTGGCTAGGTGGGTGTTGTTGTTTGGGGCTGTTTTGCCTTTTGGCGTACAAGCCAGCTTTGATGGAAAAGCGAAAGTGGACGCAGGCCTGGGGTATGACAGTAATATTTACCGCTCGCCGAGTTCTTCATACATGGATAATTCGTTGACGACGCCAGTGCTGGTGTCGCCGAGCGTGGAGAGTGGCTGGTTTTTTCCTGTGGCCCTGGGGGCGCGAGGCGAGCTTGGCTTTTCTGCGCAACAAAATCTGTACGTGGAATATTTGTTTGACGGTATTCGTTATCTGGACAGTCAGCACAGTAATGCCGATCAGCACGAAAGTACTTTGACTCTCGGGACGCGATATTTTTTGAAGCCGAATAGTCGCTTTGAGTATTTCGATGTTGGTGTTGAATTGAGCGATCAGAAGCGGCTGTATCTGGAGCGGGATTTCGGTACCAACAAGGCGTCCAGTGCAGGTATTGATGTGTCTTCAAGATACACCTACTCCAGTGTGGGTTTGTTGGCGACCTATAAGCAGGAAAAGGGAAATCTGGATTATCGGCTGGATGCCAAGCTGTACGACAAGGATTACGTCGACGCGATTTATATTTCGCAAATGGATCATCAGTTGTTAGAGCTGTCTGCAGATGTGGAGTACAAGTTTTCCAAGGCGTGGAGTGGAAGTGGTGGATATTCGCACCAATCCTACGATTATGTGGAGCGGCCATCACGCGATGCGCAGGGAGCGTTGAGCGCAGTCAATCCAGCGCTGAAGTATCGAATTGTCTCGTACACCTTGGGGGCAAATCATAGATACAGTAAGAAATTACGTCTGGATGCGGAATACGGGTACAGTATTCGCAGTGATTTATATGTGAACTATAACGATTACGTCAAACAGTCGTACAAGATCAGTGCACGTTATGCCATCAATGATGGCATGAATGTGAGGTTGTTTGCGATGCGCTGGTGGCGTGATTACCCCAATGCGTTTGCCTTTGATGAACCGGGGCAGCAGGCCAAAGCCTACGATGGCTATATGTGGTCGGCGCAGGTGAATCGTGATGTGAACGATTATCTGCAGTGGAGTGGTGAGCTGCGGTATCAGGATGAAAATTCCACGGATCTGCGTTACGTCTATCAGCGGACGCAAATGGTGGTGGCGGCAACAGTGAAGTGGTAATGAATCAGCGAAAGAGGTTGTGATGGGCGCAGGCGCGACGTTTGGCATTGAAAATCTGGGAAAGGATGTTTTGGTGTTGAGCGGTGAAGTGAGTACCGCCAACGTCATGCTCTTCATCACCGAGCTGACGGCGCGGCCTTGTCGTCTGAGCCAGGATTTGGTGCTGGACATGGCAGAACTGTTTTTCGCCGACGGAATTGCAATACTGCTGACGATTAATGCACTGCGCTCGCTGGCATTGCGGGTCAACAGTTTGAGGCTGCAATATCCGTCCGAGCCCATGCACGAGGGCTTGCTGGGCAACGGTGTGCTGGATGAGCCAGGCTTGAGGATACAGTTGGTTTGCCGTCCGGCCAAACTGGCGGCGGTGCTGGATGACTAAACCCCAGTGCTTGTGTCGGGGATAAATTTGCGTATACTAGGCCCGGACTACGATTTTTTCCGGGGGAGTGGAAACATGAAATTCAACAATGATCCGATTGAAAAAAGAAGATTTTTTATCTTTTTGGTTGCTAGCCTGAGTGTTTACGCAGCCCTGGCGATTTTTGTTCTGACGCAGGCTTCTTAAGCCGCGAATCGAACTGCGCCAACAAAAACCCCGCCATGCGGGGTTTTTTATTGCCTTATTGGACGAGGGCGACCAGCAGACCGATAAGGCCGCCAAACACGCCGCCCCAAACCACCAGCCAGCCCAGATGGATGGCGATCATGTTTTGTACAATTTCTTTCACCAGTTGCGGCGTCAGTTCTTCCAGTCGCTGATCAACCATGGCTTCAATTTTCGTTCGCATGTCGTCACCAAGACGATGCACATCAATGCTTTCCTGCACGGCGGTTTGAAACCGCTCACCGTCGACCATGTCAGCCAGGGTGCGTTTGATGTTGTCGATGAACGGCTGTTTCAGTCCCGTCAGTGCGTTTCGGCCACCGAACATGCTCAACATGCTGCCAAACGAGGAGGCCATAATGGCGTCCACCAGCCGTTCGAACAGTTGGTCATAGTCGACAGCCTCAATGAGTCGTTGGGGCTTGAGCCATTGATGGACGGTTTGTTCTTCGCTGGCGATGAAGCGCTCAATGTTGGTCGGGCTGAAAAACTGCGCCATCATCAGTTGCTTGATGGCCAGTTTGAATTCGGCGAAGCGGTTGGGAATGACACCGGAGCCGTACAGGCCGGGAACCTTTTCGAACAGCATGTGGACGGCCAGCCAGTTGGTCAGCGCGCCGGACAGGGCGAACGCACCAACGGCGAACAGGTAGGGCTGTATCGGTGTGTCAGCAAACGACGCCAGCAGAATTGCAGTGGCGATCAGATTGGTAATCAGACTTTTGTTATTGAGACGGAAGGTGGATGAATGCATGGTCGCCAGTTATTTCAGGTAAACGTGGCGCCATGCTATCACAATCGGCTGGGCGGCCCATGCGGGATGGGCCGCCCAGAAGGTTATTCGCCGATTTCCTGATCCAGGGTAAACATCACTTTGTCACAGGCGGCCTTGCTGGCTTCGTCGCCGCTAAAGCTGCCATCGGACTTGAAGCGGCATTCCAGGCTGCCTTCGGCGGCGTTGGCGCTGACTTTCAAGCCTTGATCGGGTTGATATTCGGCACCAATCTCGCGACCAATGTCATAGGTGTAGGATTGCTTTTCGCGCCAGTATAACCCCTTGCTGCGCAGTTTCTTTACCAGGCTGGCATAGCTGCCGGGTTCAGCGGGGCTGCTGTCCGCAATCGCCTTGGGTTTGACGATGCTCAGTGGTGCAACTTCGGCGGCCTGAACTGCAGGTTGCGCTTGCACTGCGGATTCTGTCTGGGCGGCTTGAATGGTTTCCGGTGTGCTGGCGCAGCCGGAAAGAACGAGTGCGGCGACAATGGTGGTGCTGGAGGCAAAACGAGACAACAGGTGTTTATTGTTCATAATTATTCCCCTACGGTGCTTGGTTATTGACACAGAGCGTGCGTCATTTCTTAGTAATACCGTAGGATTAAAAATACACCCCAACTTGCAGGGGTTCAAGGAAATGCGACAAAAAATTGTTGTTATACTCTGAGGCTGTTTGTCTAAGGAATTCGCTGTCTATGTCCTTGCCGGCACTGTTGGCCAACCTGCGACAACCACAGGTGCGCGATCTGGCGTGGCTGGCGTATGCCCCTAATTTGCTGGCAGAACCAGCGGCGCAGGTGGTGGCGGCTGACTGGTTTGTGCAGCGCAATCCCAATCTGCAACAACAGCTTGCTCAGTGGGACGCGCAGCCGCAGGTATTGTTGCAGGCGCTGGCCAAGGACAAAAGCCATTTTTTAGGGCCGTATTTTGAGCAGTTGGTGCTGTTTTTACTGCAGCACACACCCGGGGTGGAGGTGCTTGCGTGGCGACTGCAGGTGCAGGCCGACGGGCGGACGCTGGGCGAATTTGATGTGCTGTTCTTTGATCAGCTCACTGGCGAACAGGTGCACTGGGAGCTGGCGCTGAAATACTACCTGGGGCTGGGCGAGCGGTGGTTTGGTCCCAACAGCAACGATAGACTCGATATTCGCTACGCCAAATTGTTTGATCAGCAGTTGCTGCTGGGGCAAACGCAGGCGGCGTTTTTGCGTGAGCACGGTTTGGTGCCACCGCAGCGCTGCCAGGCGCTGATGAAAGGCTGGCTGTTTTCCTCGTCGGAACCGGCCGAGCTGCCCGACTACGTTGATCGCAACCATCTGCACGGCCATTGGTGTTACGTTGCCGACATTGAAAAAATACTCATCGAAGCCCAGACTTGGGTTTGGCTGGATAAGCCGCATTGGTTGGCGCCGCTATCGAGCGAAGCTGTCGATGGGGTTGGTCAAGCTGGCTTGGCAATGCGTGCGCGGCTTGATGCGCACTTTGCGGGAGCAGGTCCGGCGGTAATGCTGGCAGGGTTTGTTCAGCAACAAGGGCAGTGGTGCGAGTTGCGGCGAGTGATGGTGGTGGCCAACAGCTGGCCGACAACAAAAACGATGAAAAAGGACAAACCATGACGCCATGTTATGTGAGTGGTAAGGGGATGTACGCAACCGTGGCGACCTGGGATTTCAAAACTCACGTCATGGAATTGTTGAATCGTCACGAGCTGGGGTTTGATACCCGCTATGCGTATTACCGCCAGCAATTTCCGCAAATGCGCGATAGCAATCTGGCGCGGATGATTTGCGATCCCATGGAATACTACGACAAACAGTGGCCGGCATACCGAGAAACCCATGCGGGGCGCGCCGATGAATGGGTGTTGGCCACCGAATTTATGCTGGCGCTGGATCTGGAATTTCAGGCCCAGGCGCAGTGTGCGATTTTTTGTTACGACGAAGCCGGCTTTGGTTCGGGCGTGAACAACATGCGGATGCTGGTACAGAACAAACCTGTACTGGGCTTTTATCACCGTGCGCTGGAGAGTGTCCGGCGCAACATCAGTAATTTTCTGCAACTGCGCATTACCCATCCGCACCTGGTGACCCTGGTTGAATACGAAACCATCGCCGACCTGGAGCAGCCGCTGCTGGCCTGGTTTGAATCCATCCAGCCGCAGCTCAATCAGCGATAGTGCGGCTGGTAAGGTGATTCGCGGGTTTGGTCGTGCTCGACTTCGCGGTAGCGAATGAAATCTTCCACCTGCTCGAAGTGGAAAAACGGATTGCCGCGAATTTGTTCCGCCATGGTGACGCTGGTGGCGGTTGAGTAATGATGGCCGGGATAGACCAGGGTGTCGCCGGGCAGCGTTGTCTTTAAAAACTGAATGCTGGCAAACAGCTGGGCGGGATTGGCGCCCGCCAGGCGGCAATGACCCACGCCGTAGACAAACATCATATCGCCAGCGATCACCTTGCCATCAAACCAATACACCACATGTCCCACCGTATGCCCCGGGGTGTGCAGTACCTTGATGGTGGTGTCGCCCAATTGGATCTCGTCATTGGCCTGCAGGGCGTGATAATCACGCACATTGCCCCAGTATTCCGCCTCTTCTGTCAGCACATGCACCGTCACTTTGGTGCGTTGGCGCACCGCATTCAGGCCGTTGATGTGGTCGGGATGGCAATGAGTAAGCAGCACGTCGGTCAGTTGCAGTTTGCGTTCTTCGATGATCGCGAACAGTTTGTCGACCTCCCAGGCGGGATCGACCAATGCCGCCTGGCCGGTGGCGATGTCTTCAATGATGTAATTGAAGTTTTCCATCGGCCCGACTTCGATTTGATGAACGCGGGTGGTTGCTGTCATGGTTATTTCACGTATCTGGCTTTGATTTCACGCAGCTTGGGCACCGCCAGTCCAGCCTGATCAGCAAAGCCCAGATTGCGGATCAGTCGCGCCGGCGCAGAACGGCCGGTGCAGGTGTGTTGCAGATCGCCATCGATACCTTCTTTCAGGCCGGCAATCAGTCGTGGACGATCCAGTGTGCTGTGAGTGAGGTATTCCTGAATGTCGATGACTTCGTTGGCAACGGCGTTCATCAGTTCGTGGTGCTGATTCCACAAGTCTTTCACATTGCCACCACATTCCAGACCGGCGATGTTGATGGTCAGGATATAGATGTTTTTGCGCACCAGTTCCCAGATCATTTCATCGGCAGTGGCGGTTTCGCGCGCGGGAATGTCGACGGCCTTGAGTGCATCCACCAGCAGTCTGGCTTGAGGGCCGAAGGCTGGGCTGGGCAGCAGCACTTTAGCGTCCATACCCTTTTTCTTTTCAAACCAGATGGAGATGGCAGTGGGGTTGCGATAGGCATGTTTGTGCCAGTCGCGAGGTAACAGCTCGTTTTGCAGCAAGCCAATGCGGTCGCGCCATACGCCGGGAATTTGCTCCAGCGTGTCGTGCAGATTGGCCTCGCCGACCGCGACCAGCACCAGGGCCGGGTCAGGGACTTGCAGTGCAACTTCGTTCATGTTCATTCCACGGGTTACCGGAAAAACCGGATAACCGGTGCGCAACAAGCCGCGCGCGACGACGCCGCCAACTTCACCAACGCCAATCAGGACAACAGGCTGTTTCATGTTTAAACCTCATTTGTTTAGCTGGCAGCATTATACGTCATCAGTTCAAGCGGGAAAAATGTGCGGGAAATTGGCCTTGCAGTGCATGTGGAATATTGGAATCAGCAAAAACGGTCAGGATTTTGCTGAACTGGGTATGTAAAATGTAAGTGGCTAAAGAACCTAGAAAGTATTGTCGAGAACGTAACGTCAACGTGTGCCTGTGACTGGATTCTGGAACGACTATGAAAAAGAATGAGCGAGCTTCCATGGAGGAGATGTGGGCCACCTCCAAATTTAGTGGCAACAACGCCGCCTACCTCGAACAGCTTTATGAAGACTACCTTGTCGATCCCCAATCGGTAGACCCCGCCTGGAGAACTATTTTTGCGAACATGGTGGCGGGGCAAAGTGCCGCGGCAGACGTGTCGCATGAACAAATTCGCCAAGCGTTTCGAGATCATGCCCGCCATAGCGCCAAAGTGAGCGTTGGCTCACCGCTGGAAGTTTTGCATCAAAGCAAGCAGGTCAGGGTGCTGCAACTGATCAATCATTATCGATTTCGTGGACACCTGCGGGCCAATATCAATCCGCTGGAACCACGCGCTGCCGGCTACAATCCGCTGCCGCGCAACGAGTTGACCGAAGCTGATCTGGATACCCCGTTTAAGACCGGTTCACTGGTGGGGCCGGACAGTGCCAGCCTGCGCGAGATCATCAGCATCCTCGACGAAACCTATTGTGGCAGTATTGGTGCGGAATATATGCACATTCCTGATGGCGGCGAAAAACGCTGGATTCAGGAGCGACTGGAAGGTTCGCGCAGCCACGAACGCATTTCGCGCGACAAAAAAGAAGTTTTACTGCGTATGCTCACTGCCGCCGAAGGCATGGAGCGTTATCTACACACCCGCTACCTGGGGCAGAAGCGCTTCTCGCTCGAAGGTGCCGAAAGTGTCATCGCACTACTGCATGAACTGATTCAGCATGCCGGTCAGCGTGATGCCAAAGAAGTGATGATTGGCATGGCGCACCGTGGTCGCCTGAATGTGCTGATCAACATCATGGGCAAGCGTCCCATGGATTTATTTTCTGAATTTGACGGTACGTCACGTCACTCCGATGGCAGTGGTGATGTGAAATATCACCAGGGATTTTCTTCCAATATCAAAACGCCGGGCGGTGTGGTGCACGTGGGGTTGGCGTTTAATCCTTCGCATCTGGAAATTGTTGCGCCAGTGGTGGAAGGCTCGGCGCGTGCGCGACAGGATCGTCGCGGCGACAAGGAAGGCAACTCAGTCATTCCAGTGGTGATTCACGGAGACGCGGCGTTTGCCGGTCAAGGCGTGGTGATGGAAACGCTGAATATGTCGCAGTCGCGTGGCTATTCCACCAAGGGAACGGTGCACGTCGTCATCAATAATCAAATTGGTTTTACTACATCCAATCAGCGTGATGCGCGTTCGACCTACTACTGTACCGACGTGGCAAAAATGGTGAATGCGCCGATTTTCCACGTTAACGGCGATGACCCTGAGGCGGTCATGTATGTTGCGCAGCTGGCAATCGATTATCGCAGCACGTTCCACAAGGATGTAGTGATTGATGTTGTCTGCTATCGCCGTCACGGTCATAACGAAGCGGATGAGCCTTGGGCGACCCAGCCCACCATGTACCGCCGCATTCAGCAAATGCCGACCACGCGCCGTTTGTATGCTGACAAACTGGTCGCTGCCGGCGTGATTGGCGCGGACGTGCCGGCGGTCATGGAGCGCGAGTATCGCGATGCATTGGACGCAGGCGAGTCGGTAGTCAAGCAATTGGCCACTCGGGCAGAGTATGAGTACCCCTATTCGCGCGAGTGGGAACGGTTCATGGAAAAATCCTGTACCGTACACGTGGATACGCATGTTTCCGCCAAAGTCATTCGCGAATTGTCGGATCGGCTGTGTACATTGCCACAGGGTTTTAAAGTGCATGGCTCGGTGGAGCGCATCATCGAAAGTCGCAAGAAAATGGCTGCAGGTGAAGTTGATGTGGACTGGGGTTTTGCCGAGACCATGGCCTACGCCACCTTGGTGAATGAAAAATTCAATGTGCGCCTGTCAGGTCAGGACTGCGGTCGCGGAACGTTTTTTCATCGCCATGTTGCTCTGCATGAACAAGACAGTGGAGAAATACATGTGCCGCTGCGGCATTTGGCCGACAACCAGGGCGATTTTCTGGTGATTAATTCTTTGCTGTCGGAAGAAGCGGTGCTGGCATTTGAATATGGATACTCATCCACTGATCCCGATACCTTGACGATTTGGGAAGCGCAGTTTGGTGATTTTGCCAACGGTGCACAGGTGGTTGTCGATCAGTTTATTTCTGCCGGCGAACAAAAATGGGAGCGCCTCAGTGGTCTGGTGATGTTGTTGCCTCATGGTTATGAGGGGCAAGGGCCAGAGCACAGCTCGGCGCGACTGGAGCGATATCTGCAACTGTGCGCTGAGCACAACATGCAGGTGTGCATGCCCTCGACGGCATCGCAGATTTTCCATTTGCTGCGCCGACAGATGCTGCTAAATTGCCGCAAGCCGCTGATCGTGATGACGCCCAAGAGTTTGTTGCGCCACAAGCTGGCCTCCAGCAGCTTGTCCGAGCTGACTTCAGGCACATTCAAAAACGTGATTGGTGAAATTGAAAAGATTGATCCAGCCAAGGTGACGCGCGTGGTGTTGTGTAGTGGCAAAGTATATTACGATCTGCTGCAGCGACGCCGTGAACTGAATTTGAACAATGTGGCGCTGATTCGTGTTGAGCAGCTTTATCCTTTCCCACTAGAATTGACTGAAAAAGAAATTGCCAGGTTTGAAAATGCCACGGAATTTTATTGGTGTCAGGAAGAGCCAAAAAATCAGGGTGCCTGGTTTACCTCGCAGCATCACATGCGTACTGTCATCGGCAAACGTGGCTATCTGGAATACGCAGGTCGTCCGTTCTCTGCCGCACCGGCGGTAGGGTATATGTCGTTGCATAAAGAACAACTGGAAAATTTGTTGGCTGACGCACTTGGTGCGCGTCCGTAACTGAAAATAAGGATCTAACCCATGTCCATCGAAGTGAAAGTCCCAACCTTCCCTGAGTCGGTCGCTGATGGCACGCTGGTCGCCTGGCACAAGAAGCCTGGCGAAGCTGTGATGCGCGATGAAGTGATCGCCGATGTGGAAACGGACAAAGTGGTGTTTGAAATTCCTGCGCCGCAAGATGGCATGCTGGAGACCATTCATGTCGCGGTGGGGGCAACGGTGTTGTCCGGCCAATTGTTGGCGACGATCAATGCATCGGAAGGCGCAATGGCCAAAGCTGTCAAGCCGGTTGCTGAAACATCCAGTAGTGCGACCGAAGCACAATTGGCTGCACCAGGAACACCACCTAAAGTTGCTGATGACGACAAGGTCATGCCGGCGGCGCGCAAATTAATTAGTGAGCACGGATTGAGTGCCGCTGATATTCGTGGCACTGGCAAGGATGGTCGAATTTTGAAAGAAGACGTGCAACGTCATATCAACGGCGAAGGTGTCAGCACTGTTGCGATGGCGGTTGCATCCGGTGCGCGCTCAGAAAAACGCGTGCCGATGACGCGGCTGCGTAAAACGATTGCTACACGCCTGGTTGATGCACAGCACACTGCAGCAATTCTCACCACGTTCAATGAAGTGAATATGCAGCCAGTGATGGATTTGCGTAATCAGTACAAGGATCTGTTCGAGAAAAAACACGGCGTGCGCATGGGCTTCATGTCGTTCTTTGTCCGCGCTGCGGTTGAGGCGCTTAAACGCTTTCCTGAAATCAATGCCTCGATTGATGGAGATGACATTGTTTATCACGGTTACTATGACGTGGGGATTGCGGTAGGTTCGCCTCGCGGTTTGGTGGTGCCGATTTTGCGTGATGCCGAAGATATGAGTATCGCGGATATCGAATCCAATATTCGTGATTTTGGTGCGCGAGCCAAAGATGGCAAACTGAGCATCGAAGAGCTGACCGGCGGAACATTCTCTATCACCAATGGCGGCGTGTTTGGTTCACTGTTGTCGACGCCGATTTTGAATCCGCCACAAAGTGCGATTCTGGGCATGCACAAAGTTGAAGATCGACCCATTGCCGAAAATGGTCAGGTGGTGATTCGACCCATGATGTATCTGGCGTTGTCATACGATCATCGTATTGTTGACGGCAAGGAAGCAGTGCAATTTCTGGTGACCATCAAGGAATTGGTGGAAGATCCTGCACGCATACTGCTGGACATCTAAGCAGCTGGAGAGGCGATATGAGCAAAGAGTTTGACGTCATCGTCATTGGTGCCGGGCCGGGTGGTTATGTGGCCGCGATTCGTGCTGCACAATTAGGATTAAAAACTGCCTGCATTGATGCTTGGGTGGACAGCAACAACAAACCATCACCCGGTGGCACGTGTCTGAATGTGGGTTGCATTCCCTCCAAGGCGATGATTGAGTCGTCGGAAATGTACGAAAAAGCCCATCACGAACTGGCGTCGCATGGCGTGAAAGTCAGTGGTGTTCAGTTGGATTTGCAGACCATGCTGGCGCGCAAAAATCAGGTGGTCAAGGATCTGACCTCGGGTGTGTCAGCGCTGTTTATGGCTAACAAAATCACTTTTTTTCACGGCGTGGGCAAACTGCTGGCAGGCAAGAATGTCGAATTCACTGCCCATGGCGTACAGGCTGCGGAAATTCTGTCAGGCAAAAATATTATCATCGCCACCGGTTCTACGCCCAAGGCTTGGCCAGGGGCGGAGTTTGATCACAAACTGATTTGCGATTCGACCGATGCGCTGGAATTTGACGAAGTACCCAAACGCTTGGGCTTGATTGGTGCCGGCGTGATTGCGCTGGAGCTGGGCAGTGTTTGGCGGCGTTTGGGATCAGAGGTTACTCTGCTCAAGTCGCGTCCCGGCTTGTTGCCCGATGCCGATCCTGATGTGGCTGCCGAGGCGCAGAAACAGTTTGATGCCCAGGGTTTGAAGTTTGTGATGGGTGCGAAAATTTCCAAGGTCGAAGCCAAGGCCAAGCTGGTTCATGTCACCTATGCAGGCGAAAATGGCAAGGAACAAACGGAAAAGTTCGACAAGCTGATCGTCGCCGTGGGCCGCACGCCCAACAGTGATGTGGCTGCCGCCGAGGCGGGCCTCAAGGTTAACGATAGAGGCTTTATCGAGGTGGATGATTACTGTCGCACCAATGTGCCGGGGGTTTACGCCATTGGCGACGTGGTGCGTGGGCCGATGCTGGCGCACAAGGCGTCGGAAGAAGGCGTGGTGGTGGCAGAAATTATCGCCGGCCACAAGGCGCTGCCTGTCGATCTGGCCACCGTGCCGTCGGTCATTTACACCCATCCGGAAATTGCCTGGGTGGGTAAAAACGAAGCAGAATTGAAGAAAGCTGGCGTCAATTACAACGTGGGCACATTCCCGTTCAACGCCAATGGTCGTGCTCGCGCATTGGGCAATACCGTCGGCTTTGTTAAGATATTGGCTGACGCGAAAACCGATCGCATTCTGGGGGTGCACATCATTGGCCCGCAGGCATCGGAAAGTGTGGCCCAAGCCAAGATCGCGATGGAATTTAAAGCCAGTGCAGAAGATTTAGCCATGACGATGTTCGCCCATCCCACCTTGTCCGAAGCGGTGCACGAGGCGGCGCTGTCGGTGGATGGTCGGGCAATCCACGCGGTACAAAAAAAGAAACGTAAATAGGAAAATTCATGAACCTACACGAATACCAAGCCAAGCAGTTGTTCGCCCAGTACGGCGTGGCTGTGCCGAAAAATATCGTGGTCAGCAGTGTGGCCGAGGTTGATGCGGCGATCAAGCAGGTGGGTGGCGATCGCTGGGTGGTCAAAGCCCAAGTTCACGCCGGTGGCCGTGGTAAGGCCGGTGGTGTCAAACTGGTCAAATCCAAACAGGAAGTCAGCGACTTCGTGAAGCAGATGCTGGGCTCACGTCTGGTGACGTTCCAGACGACCGCCGAAGGTCAGCCAGTGCATCAGGTGCTGATCGAGGCACCCAGCAACATCGCCCGCGAATTGTATTTGGGCGCAGTGGTGGATCGCGACAAGCGCAAGATCACCATCATGGCCTCCACCGAAGGTGGCATGGATATCGAAAAAGTCGCGGCAGAAACACCGGAAAAAATCCTGCAGACCAGCATCGAGCCGCTGGTTGGCTTGCAGCCGTACCAATGTCGGCAACTGGCGTTTGGTCTGGGCCTGGAAGGTGATCAGATCAAACAGTTCAGCAAAATTTTAACGGGTCTGGCCAAACTGTTCGAAGACAAAGACCTGAGCCTGATCGAGGTCAATCCGCTGGTGGTGACCACTGAGGGTAATTTGTTGTGCCTGGATGGCAAAATCAATCTGGACGACAACGCACTGTATCGTCATCCGGATATCGAAAAGCTGCGCGATACTTCGCAAGAGGACGAGCGTGAAGTTCACGCCAAAGAATGGGAACTGAACTACGTGCATCTGGATGGCGACATCGGTTGCATGGTGAACGGTGCGGGCCTGGCGATGGCGACCATGGACTTGATCAAGCTCAATGGTGGCAACCCAGCTAACTTCCTCGATGTGGGCGGCACGGCAACGGCTGAACGAGTCGCAGCGGCTTTCAAACTGATTTTGTCTGACAAAAACGTCAAAGCCGTGTTGGTGAATATTTTCGGCGGCATTGTTCGTTGCGACCTGATTGCCGAGGGCATCATCAAAGCGGTGGAAGAAGTCCATGTGGGCGTGCCGGTGATTGTGCGTCTGGAGGGCAACAACGCCGACAAGGGACGCGACATTCTGCAAAATTCCGGACTGGATATTATTGCCGCTGCCGGCCTGAACGAGGCTGCGCAAAAAGCTGTGGCAGCGAGCAAAGGGGCATAACCGTGAGCGTACTGATTAATAAAAACACTAGGGTCATTTGCCAGGGCTTCACCGGCAAGCAGGGAACCTTTCACTCGGAACAGGCGATTGCCTACGGCACAAAAATGGTCGGCGGCATTACCCCCGGCAAGGGCGGCACCAAGCATCTTGGTCTGCCGGTATTTGATACCGTCAAAGACGCGGTAGATCAAACCGGAGCCGATGCCACGGTGATTTATGTACCCGCACCGTTTTGCAAAGACGCAATTCTGGAAGCGGTGGACGCACGCATTCAGCTGATCGTGTGTATCACCGAAGGTGTGCCGACGCTGGACATGCTGGAAGCGCGCATGGTGGCGCAACAATACGGCTGTCGCATCATTGGTCCGAATTGTCCTGGCATCATCACGCCCGGCGAATGCAAAATCGGCATCATGCCCGGCAGCATTCATTTGCCCGGCAAGGTCGGTATTGTGTCGCGCTCTGGCACATTGACCTATGAAGCGGTGAAACAAACCACTGATCTGGGATTTGGCCAAAGCACCTGTATCGGTATTGGTGGCGATC
>JAOUHV010000041.1 GCA_029884425.1 Gammaproteobacteria bacterium | reverse complement strand
AACCAGGGCAGCGGCATCATGCTTAAATTCTGTCGTAAAGGTTCGACGCTGTTTTTTCATGGAACACCTCGTTCAGGGTGGCAATTTTACCACCTAAAATGGTGTCCGGTTTTATTAGACCACTACATAAAAACGCAGTACGCTTCAAGGTTATATCGATCTGTTCCGTCAAAACCTTACGACAATAAATACACACGGCAAACGATGATGCGGCACGACCTCGATTACCCCCCCTCTAACGCCAGCGCATCCATACCCGGCAAATTCACCGTTTTTTCAGCCCCCACCAAAAAAAAGCCCCGCAGTTTCTTGCAGGGCTTTCTCATATAGGGCGCGCTCGGCACGATTCGAACGTGCGACCGCCTGGATGTACACACATATAGACAAAACAGTCATTTCCCGGAATATACCGAATAACAGTACGCTCCCAACCTCGCAACCCTTACGATTATTTTACGTTTACTCGGCAACGTCGCCGCGCAGCGGACATCCCCACCAATCCTAACGCCATCAAGACCAACACGCCGGGTGCAGGTACGGTGACAACATCGCCATCGCGAACAGCCCAAGCATACAAACTATTAGTCTTGCCTCCGATCTCCTGATAGCCATAACCGGTAGAGAAGTACCACGCTCTCTCGCCAGAGGGCATGTACTCGGTACCCGACCAATAGAAACCAGATTGAAGATTGTTGATCAGCCCGACATTGCCCTGACCACCATACGTCCCATTACCGAAGATTCCTCCGGTGGGATCGAGACTGCCTTCTTCGTTGTAATAGGACTTGATCCCCAGATTGACGTGATACATGTATGCCATTTCCGAGCTGGCGGTGTCGACGTTGTAGCCGCAATCAGTGCCGCTGTAAGCCCAGTTACAACCAGAGGCTCCAGTATCGATAACGCCCGGCAAACGCCAATCGTCGTAACCACCAAACACTAGATTGCTGGCCCAAGTAATGGCCGCATCCCAGTCCATACGACCATTGGCGTCGTAACCAGATGTCTTGGCGTAGTTGGCATCCTGCAACCAGGTGAGATTTTGATCCGAGTCATAGATCATGCCATTGCCACGGTCAATCAAGGCGGCGTTGGCACTCATTGTTACAGCCATGCTTATGGCTATTGCGGTGTATAATCCAATTTTTTTCATTGCGATACTCTCAATACTTATGGGCTAAACGTAAACGAATAGACGCCCAATCCGAATCGATACAACACTCCACCAGTGATTGACTGGCGGCCCCAAAAAACTTTTACGTACGACAACAGACAGCATTGTGAAACAAATCCTGTCGATCATCTCAGTTGTGACCTATGGCTATCTCACCAAACCATAGGCAGCATCAACAAACAATACGTATTCCAATTCTCAAAAAATCAGATGGCGACAGATTAATGTTTCATGCTCGCGCTATTGATCTTGTGACCGACACGCCGGAAAATGAAAACTTCTTGACGTTTGCTAACAGTGACACACAAACCGCACCAGTCATATACGACATACAACATATGACAAATGTCATATAATCAAAACATTGAGGGCTTAGCTTAACCATGTTGCAAACAACCAGACAGAGTGACGCCCCATCTCCGACAAGCCACTTTTTGGACAAATACCTGAAAGACTCAAAAGGTGATTTCTTCTGGAAGAACAGCCTTGATGTTCTCTATGACACATACAAAATTGCAATACTGTCAAACTACTTCGGCTCAATTGCCATCGTGTTATACATATACTCGGTCGGGATTGAATATCGTGGCACTATTATTTGGGCAGGACTTATCTACATCGCCAATACCGGGCTAGTAATAGCGAAATACCGCCGATCAAAATCTGACAGCCCAAACGATGTACGGTGGCTCATCGCATCAGCCATGATTGCATTATCAACAGGCATTCTGTATGGATCGCTGCCATATTTCATATCTACTGATAACGTCATCGTCAACATTTCGATACAGACATTGATGTCCCTTTTTATCGTGGGCGGAGCACTGATCTACTCGGTGGTTTATCAGATATCGCCCTTGTACTACACCCCGCTGATACTGTTATCTTCATTCCACTCCATTAACAGCGACCACAGTGAACTCCGTTTTTTCGGATATCTGTTCCCCATATGGTTGGTAACATGCGTCATTGCCTACAGGGGATACGGGAAATACATCAACAAATCCATTTCATTGTCCATAAAGAACGAAGAGCTTGTTGAACAACTGAAAAAAGAGAAGCAGGAAGCAGAAAACGCCACCCTCTCCAAGTCACGATTTCTGGCGGCCGCCAGTCACGACCTGAGACAACCGCTTCATGCGCTCGGCATATTCGTCAGCCAACTTGGAAAAAATCTCGGACCAAGCGAACAGAACAAGTTAAACCATGAGATAAAGATATCAGTAAAGGCACTAAGAGCGATGCTGGACTCTCTCCTTGATCTCTCCAGCATCGACTCGGAAAACATCAGAATTTCCAGATGTGATTTTTTTCTGGACGAAATATTCAAAAACATACATGCAGAGTACCAGGCGCTGTCAGAAAGCAAAGGGGTTGAGCTAAAAATTATTCACCCGAAACACATCCGCACCAACAGCGATCCGACACAATTGGAACGAATGATCCGAAATCTGGTATTCAACGCCATACAGTACACTAACCACGGAAAAGTGGTTGTTGGTGTCAGACACCGGCAAGACCACTACGAAATACAGATTCTTGATACCGGCATTGGAATTTCAAGCAAGCACCTCGAAAAAATATTTGATGAGTTTTATCAAATCAGCAACCCGGAACGCGATCGAGAAAAGGGAGTCGGGCTGGGGCTTTCAATTGTCAGCCGCCTATCAAAACTCCTCAACCACGGCGTCAAAGTAAACTCAATTCCAGGAAAAGGATCCTGTTTCTCCATATCAATACCCAAATCCATCGCCAGCATCCAGACCAAAAGCGATCCGACACTCAATGAATCACTGCTTGACGGAAAAATTGTATTGGTCATTGACGATGACACATCAATCCTGAGTAGCATGCGCCTGCTGCTGGAGGGCTGGAGGGGAACAATTTTCACAGCAGAATCAGGAGAAGAAGCTCTAAAATTAATGGATGATGAAGGAATCCTTCCGGACATAGTGATCGTTGATTATCGACTAAGAGACAACGAGAAAGGCGATGCGGCCTTGATCCAGTTAAATCTCTATATGGAGACAACTCTCAAGGCCATATTAATAACAGGCGATCTCAAGGTTTCCATCGCCGACCACCCAAGCCTCCTGGGACTGACAATCATGCACAAGCCGGTGGACACCAACCGACTCAACTACGAGCTTTCAAAGCTCATCTGACGGATCAGAACTATTGGCAAGGAAATACTCAAATCCGAGATTCAGGGCCTTTTAGATAGCCTCTGAACGGGATTTAAATATTGAGGCCACATGAATTCTTGTGGTGACCTGCCCCCAGTATTTTTACCAGCGTTCACTTAGTAGTGTTGGTAAAAATACTAACTTTCTTCTTCGATCACTTTTGCTATACCTGCCAAAAGAAATGCATGACAACCATCGGATCGAGGTGAATGAAACCCGCCTGTAGGATCTAATGGTACTGGCTGACTTAAATCTTAGAGGTGGTGTGTAGATACCCATCTGGCACCAGAGTACCGGGCTGCGGATTGAGTGGCGCTAGATAGCGTATTGGCAAAGGCCACGAGTTCGGTAGGCTGAAAATAATAAAGGCCCACCATTTCTGGTGGGCCTTTATCTTATATGGCGCGCTCGGCACGATTCGAACGTGCGACCGCCTGGTTCGTAGCCAGGTACTCTATCCAGCTGAGCTACGAGCGCGTTGTGGGTGCGAATTATGAATACCTTCGCCTTACCTGTCAAGCACATATCAACGATTTTCAACGTATTTCTGCCAATCGCTCAGAGTTTGCTCTAGTCCGATTTTCAACCCCAAATCCGGGGCGGCAAAAACGAAAAAAGGAACCTTGGAGGTTCCTTTTTTTGCAAATATGGCGGAGAGCGAGGGATTCGAACCCTCGATAGGGTTTCCCCTATACACCCTTAGCAGGGGTGCGCCTTCGGCCTCTCGGCCAGCTCTCCATACTCAAAACAAGTGGCGCCTATTCTGCCAAAATGACAGTCAATAGTGAACTCTTTTTTTAAAATGCGAATCTTTTCGAAGGTTTATTGAACAACTACGAGGTTTGGAACGCGCTTTGTCGGGTGTGTGAGGGGCCCCCCCAATAAGTCTGTCGACTTACGCCCCTACTGATCAACACAGATCAAAATTATCCCGCGATATCTCGATTTACTTCATCACCGGTTTTTTCGCGCTGAATACGCTCATAAATTTCTTCGCGGTGCACAGAAACATTCTTGGGTGCATTGACACCAATACGTACCTGATTGCCTTTGACGCCTAGTACCGTAACGGTAACATCGTCACCAATTATCAGCGTTTCACCAACACGCCGAGTTAGAATCAACATTACAACTTCTCCTTTACAATCAGATGCTTAGGCGACTACTTTTCACCTTTCCTCACCCCTGTGTATCGTCCCTAAACACCTTTACTTTACGCAATGAAAACAAGGGATAAGCACTCGCCTTGATCCAAACTCATTATCGCCAACAAGCAATTCTGATTACGCGTGCCATCCTTGGCATGCGGTACGCTGCGCCCGTACCACGGGGAATTTTTTCATCAGCAGGGGCGGGCCCGCTGACAAACCAGTCGCGGCTATTTAGCCGCAGCCTGGTCCAATTTGAACGCGGAGTGCAATGCGCGCACTCCAAGCTCGAGGTACTTCTCATCAACAACCACAGAAATCTTGATTTCAGAGGTTGAGATCATTTTGATATTAATACCTTCGGCGGCCAGCGCTTCGAACATGGTGCTGGCAATACCCGCGTGTGAACGCATACCTACACCCACCAGCGAAATTTTCACAATTTTGGCATCGCCGGAAACTTCGCGCGCACCCAGCACTTCAGCGGTCTGCTTCAGCACACTCATCGCCTTGTTGTAATCGTTGCGATGCACGGTGAAGGTGAAGTCAGTCAAGCCATCCGCGCCAGTGTTCTGAATAATCATGTCGATTTCAATATTGGCCTTGCCGATCGGGCCAAGTATTTTGTACGCCACGCCGGGTTGGTCAGGCACTCCCATCACCGTCAATTTGGCTTCGTCACGATTGAACGCCACACCAGAAATCAGCGCTTGTTCCATTACTTCATCCTCAGAAGTGATCAAAGTCCCTCCGGCATCGTCAAACGACGACAGCACGCGCAGGGGCACGTTGTACTTGCTCGCAAATTCTACCGAGCGAATTTGTAATACCTTCGCCCCCAGGCTGGCCATCTCCAACATTTCTTCATAAGAAATGCGATCAAGGCGACGCGCCTCGGGCACTACCCGTGGATCGGTGGTGTACACGCCATCCACGTCAGTATAAATCTGACATTCATCCGCTTTGAGTGCGGCAGCCAATGCCACGCCGGTGGTATCAGAGCCTCCACGGCCCAGCGTAGTGATATTGCCCTGCTCGTCCACACCCTGGAAACCCGCGACCACCACCACCCGGCCCTCAGCCAAGTCGGCGCGAATACGCTTGTCGTCTATGCTGACAATGCGTGCCTTGCTGTAGGCATCATCGGTCACGATGGATACCTGCGCTCCCGTATAGGAGCGGGCGTCTTTGCCCAGCTTGTGCAGCGCCATGCTCAACAGGGCAATAGTCACCTGCTCGCCAGTGGCCACCAGCACGTCCAGCTCACGCGAGGACGGCTGATCTTCAATTTCTTTTGCTAATGCAATCAAACGGTTAGTCTCACCGCTCATTGCCGAAACCACGACCACCACATCATGGCCCTGGTCACGATACGCCGCAACCTTTTTGGCCACATTCTCAATGCGCGGCACCGAACCAACCGATGTGCCGCCGTATTTTTGAACAATTAACGCCATATCCGCCTACATGCTCAAAGGGCAGGGATTAAACATCATTCTGCCAAAAAACAAAACACTAATAGTACTTATGGGCTATTAGACTAGTTTATCAGAAACAAACGCAAAAACCGACTCCAGCGCTGCGGAAAGCGCCGCTGGATTGTCACCGCCGGCCTGGGCCATGTCTGGGCGACCACCGCCCCGACCACCGACCTGTTCGGCCACGTGGTTGACCAATTCGCCAGCCTTGACGCGATCCATGGCATCCTTGGATACGCCGGCGATCAGTCGCACTTTGCCATCTTCGACCGATCCCAACACCACCGCGGATTTGCCCAACTTGTTCTTCAGCTGGTCTACCGTGTCACGCAGGGCTTTGACATCGGCGCCATCCAGCCGTGCGGCCACGACCTTGATGCCACCCACATCCTTGGCACTGGACGCCAAGTCACCGCCAGCTGCGCTGGCTAGTTTAGCCTTAAGCTGCTCCAGCTCTTTTTCCAAACCGCGAGCCTTGTCCGCCAATTGACGTACTTTTTGCACAACGTTGTCACGACCGCCCTTGACGATTTGCGCCACTTCGGCCAGGGTTTGATCAAGCGCTGCCACATAGGCCATCGCGCCCTCACCCGTCACCGCTTCGATACGGCGTACACCGGCGGCCACACCCGCCTCGGAAACAATGCGGAACAAGCCAATATCACCGGTGCGCTGCACGTGGGTACCGCCGCACAACTCCAGTGAAAATTCGCCCATGCTCAACACGCGCACTTCACTGCCATATTTTTCGCCAAACAGGGCCATAGCACCGCGCTTTTTGGCGGAATCCATGTCCATTAGTTCAGCATTCACCGCCAGATTGGCGCGAATTTGTTCGTTCACCAGGGCCTCGACCTCGGCCAACTGCTCAGCAGTCACCGCCTCGCCGTGGGAGAAGTCAAAGCGCAGACGCTCAGGATCATTGAGCGAGCCCTTTTGACTCACGTGCTCACCCAGAACCTGGCGCAATGCCGCATGCAGCAAATGAGTCGCAGAGTGGTTGCGATTGGTTGCCGCACGGCTATTGGCATCCACTTCGGCAATCAGCGAATCACCGGCCTTAACGCCGCCTTTCTCTACTTTCACCAGATGCGTAATTACGCCACCTTGCTTCTGCGTATCCACCACTTCCAGCAGCGCCGTGTCGTTCAGCAGAAAACCGCTGTCGCCCACCTGGCCACCAGACTCCGCGTAGAACGGCGTACTGGTCAAAATCACCAGCGCTTGATCGCCCGCGGCAACCTGCTTAACTGGCTTGCCTTCCACATACAACGACTCGACCTTGGACTCGCCGGCAATGTGTTGATAACCAGTAAATGTGGTTTCACCTTCCAAATTCAAGCCTGCGCCGTAATCGATACCAAAATTACTTGCTGCACGCGCACGCTGGCGCTGTTCCTCCATGGCGCGATCAAAACCCGCCATGTCCACGCTCAAGCCGCGCACATGGCAAATGTCCTGCGTCAGATCGATAGGAAAACCATAGGTGTCATAGAGTTTGAATGCGGTTTCGCCGAGCAACTGCTTACCACCAGCCAGCGCAGCAATCGCCTCATCCAGGATTTTCATCCCCTGCTCCAGCGTTTCGGCAAAGCGCTCTTCTTCCAGGCGCAGCACTTTCTCCACATTGGCGCGGGCCGCGACCAGTTCTGGATAGGCATCCCCCATCTGCTTGCACAACTCGGCAACCAGCGTGTGGAAAAACGGCTTCTTCTGCCCCAACTCATAGCCGTGGCGTGCAGCGCGACGAATGATGCGACGCAGCACGTAGCCACGCCCCTCATTGGAGGGCACAACGCCGTCAGCAATCAGGAACGCGCAAGAACGAATATGGTCAGCGATGACATTCAGACTGCTCTGGCCTTCTGCTTTCACGCCCACCGCTTTGGCAGCGGCGGCAATCAGCCCTTGGAACAAATCGATTTCGTAGTTGCTGTGCACACCCTGCATCACTGCCGCGATGCGTTCCAATCCCATACCGGTATCCACCGAGGGTTTGGGTAGCGGTGTCAGCGTACCGTCCTTGGAACGGTCATACTGCATGAACACCAGATTCCAGATTTCGATGTAACGATCGCCGTCTTCGTCGGGCGAGCCGGGCGGACCACCGGGGATACTTGGGCCGTGGTCATAAAAAATTTCGGTACAAGGACCGCAAGGACCCGTGTCACCCATGGCCCAAAAGTTATCTTTGGCACCGATGCGGGAAAAGCGCGTGGGGTCTATCCCCATTTCCTTGATCCAGATATCCGCCGCTTCCTGATCTTCGTCAAAAACGGTGACCCACAAGCGTTCCTTGGGCAGCTTCAACTCTTTCGTCAAGTAATTCCAGGCGAACTGAATGGCTTCGCGCTTGAAGTAATCGCCAAAGCTGAAGTTACCCAGCATTTCAAAAAAGGTGTGGTGACGCGCGGTGTAACCGACATTTTCCAGGTCGTTGTGCTTGCCACCGGCGCGCACGCAGCGCTGAGCAGAGGCGGCGCGATAATAACCGCGATCTTCACGCCCCAGGAAACAGTCCTTGAACTGCACCATGCCAGCATTGGTGAACAACAGGGTAGGGTCATTGCCTGGAACTAGCGAGCTGCTAGGAATCGGCTTGTGTTCCTGTTTGCGGAAATAGTCGAGAAAACTCTGTCTCAGCTCCGATGTTTTCATAAATTCTTTCGTTCGCCTGAATAAAAAACGCCCTTAGTCCGGAACTAAGGGCGCAATATTGTAACACGCGAACGACACCAAACATCCACAGATTTAATCGGCATCCATCAGATTTTCAGCGCATATTTCGTCTGTTCTGCGTCAAATCCCCGATACTGCAGAAACCGCCACGCCTTGGCCTGCACCTCTCGCTCGGTTAACAAATCGCCAAATCGCTTTTGGCACTCACGTCGCGCCGCCTCGAACCAATCCAGCTCACCTTGCGCCAGCGCCTGGAGACAAACCTGTTTTTCCACGCCTCTTTGCGCCAGCTCCTGCGCTATCCGCAGCGGCCCATAGCCCCGAGCAGCGCGACTGCGCACATAAGCGAACGCAAAATGCTCATCGCTTTGCAACTCCAGCTCGCCAACCCGCAGCAGCGCCCGTTCGACGGCCTCCTGCGCAAAACCACGCTGCCGCAACTTTTGACGCAACTCCAGCGACGAATGGTCCCGTCGGGCTAGCAGCCGCAATGCCGCATCACGACACTGAGCCAGCTCGTCGACCTGGCTCAGGCTTCCGCTCCATCTTCCACGACAACAACGTCATCGGATGTACCTTTGGGCAGCAGCTGCACCCGCAGCTTGGCTTCCAACTCCTGAGCAATCTCTGGCTTTTCCTTCAGGAAATTGCGTACGTTCTCCTTGCCCTGGCCGATTTTTTCACCGTTGTAGCTATACCAGGCGCCAGATTTCTCAATCAAACCCTGACTAACCCCCAGGTCAATGATCTCACCCAGCAGCGAAATTCCCTCACCATACAGGATCTCAAACTCTGCCTGCTTGAACGGAGGGGCCACTTTATTCTTGACCACCTTGACACGGGTTTCGCTACCCACGACTTCCTCGCCTTTTTTGATCGCGCCCGTGCGTCGAATATCCAGGCGCACCGAGGCATAAAATTTCAGTGCATTACCGCCAGTTGTGGTTTCGGGGTTACCGAACATCACACCGATCTTCATCCGGATCTGGTTGATAAAAATCACCAAGCAGTTGGTCCGCTTGATATTGGCTGTCAGCTTACGCAGTGCCTGCGACATCAGTCGCGCCTGCAAACCAACGTGAGTGTCGCCCATTTCGCCTTCGATTTCTGCCTTGGGCGTCAGCGCCGCGACCGAGTCGATAACCAGAATATCCACCGCCCCGGAACGCACCAGCATGTCGGCAATTTCCAGCGCCTGTTCGCCAGTGTCGGGCTGAGACACCAGCAGGTCATCAATATTGACTCCCAGCTTTTGCGCATAAATTGGATCCAGCGCATGTTCGGCATCCACGAACGCCGCCGTGCCACCCATTTTTTGGCACTGCGCGATAGCCGACAGGGTCAACGTGGTTTTACCTGAAGATTCAGGACCATAGATTTCAACAATCCGCCCTCTGGGCAGACCGCCTATCCCTAGCGCTACGTCCAGGCCCAGCGAACCGGTGGAAACAGCTTCGATGTCACGCACCGCGCTGGCATCCCCCATGCGCATGACCGAGCCCTTGCCAAATTGCTTTTCGATCTGCCCCAGGGCAGCACTTAGTGCGCGTTTTTTGTTGTCGTCCATTGCAGTGTCCCGCGTTGTAAATTCGTTTAATGATTCAGCTTACGGCGATTTTATCCACCACACCACCCAAGGCAAGAGCAAATACCCACCTCTGCGCCACCGTTCCGCTGACCGCCAGTTGACATACTGTATATCCAACCAGTTAAGTGACGCAAGCCCCGCCGCTCAATATGAGCGAAAATTTTTATTCAAATCGTCGCTCACCAATCGCAGCAGGCAAGTAGTCCACGTAGCGCCTGCTCCACCGCCGCGCGTCGAACCTGCTCTCGCTCTCCCGGAAAATGGCACTTCAGTGCCTCGCAGCGTCCGGCAATCGCCCATGCCATCCAGACCGTACCCACTGGTTTTTCCGCACTACCACCACCAGGCCCGGCAATGCCACTGATGGCTACCGCCAACTGCGAACGACTCCGCGCCAGACTCCCAAGCGCCATCGCCCGCACGCACGCCTCACTCACCGCACCATGCTCTTTGAAAACACGCACCGGCACACCCAGCATCTCGGTCTTGGCATCGTTGCTATAGGTAACAAAACCACGGTCAAACCAGCCTGAGCTACCCGCAACATCAGTCACCACTTTCGCCACCCAACCGCCGGTACAGGATTCTGCCGCACTCAGCATCCAGCCACGCTGCTGCAGGCGCGCTCCCAACTGCTCAGCCAGGCGAATCAGATCGCTCACATTTTCACCTTGCTACTCAAATAGTTCATGTTGTGGGACAATACCCGGCTAACTATAAAACAAGGCTAGCAATGAATCATCAACTCCCTTTCGGCATCCCAAAACCCGATGCCAAACTAACCGATTATGTTAAGGCTCTTCCTCAATACCTGCTTCCCCATCACCTGCTGTCTCGCGGCATGCATTGGTTGGCACGTCAAGAGACGCCCTGGCTGAAAAATCTGATCATTCGTTTTATTTATAAAAAGTTTGATATCGATACGAGCACGGCCGAAATCGAAAATCCGCTGGAGTATCGCAGCTTCAATCACTTTTTCACCCGCTCGTTGCGCCCGGATGCCCGCCCGATCAGCACAGACCGGCAGTTGCTGGTCAGCCCGGTTGATGGCACCGTCAGCCAAGCCGGCCTGATCGGTGAACACGCACAACCGGGCTCGCTACCGATTCAGGATATTTTTCAGGCCAAGGGCCGTTATTTTTCGCTGGATGAATTGTTGGGCGGCGATCGCCAGCGCGCCATGCCCTTCGTCGGCGGCCACTTCGCCACCATATATCTGTCACCCAAGGATTATCACCGCATCCACATTCCGGTAGATGCGACACTAAAGGAGATGGTTCACATCCCAGGCCGGCTGTTTAGCGTCAATCCAGCCACCACTCGCGCAGTACCCAGATTGTTCGCCCGCAACGAACGCGTCGCCTGCATTTTTGATACAGCGCACGGGCCGATGGCGATTGTGATGGTAGGAGCAATTTTTGTATCGAGCATTGAGACCGTCTGGGCCGGGGAAGTCACACCACCCAGCCGCAGCAAGGTGCGAAGCTGGCACTACCTAGCCAAGCAACACCAGTTTGCCAAGGGCGCGGAAATTGGCCGATTCAACATGGGCTCAACGGTGGTGGTATTGTTCGGCCCCAACATGGTGAACTGGACCAAAGACATCACCGCTGAACATGTCATTCGCATGGGTGAACCCCTGGCGGAGTTCAACCCCAAACTGCTGAACGACTGAAGCTGTTTTAAGCGATAGCCGCTGCTTCGCCTTGATGCTGGTTAATCAGGGCTTGCAGCGCGCGAAACGCGCAGGTATCAAAATCCTGAAAGCTCAGACCAACGCCATCATCATCCACGCGAACGACTTTGGCATGCAAGCGATGCTTGCTTGACCGCCCTTCCGCATCATCCAGATTGAACAACAAATCCACAACCGAGTTTTCTTCCAGGGGAAAATTTACCCACTCGACAAACACCCCGCCCAGCCCCAAGTCACGGGTCCGGGATTTAGCCAATGTGATGCCTTGATCAATCACTTCGACACTCAATTCCAAACTACGACGTTTACTCCAGCGGTTTTCCACCCTGTTAACAACGCCCATTGATACGCCCCCTCGGGAAAAATGTCATCTGGCCGGAAAGCTTATTGTGGTTACTCACCGCTTGCCGGCCCGCCTTAATACTGGACAAAAACAAAGCAATTTCCAAACCACTTTTAAAATTAACTGCAACCATTTGATATTCCACAAATATAAAAACGAAATACCCAACTTCGCCTCGCCACTGTCAAAGTTTTCGACAAACCAGCTAGGCCCGCTCGAACGCAAAACTGATCCCGCTGGCCACATCCGGCAGACCCTGTTGCAACATAAACAGACGATCTACCCCCAGCGCCACACCCGCGCATGGCGGCAAACCCGCCCGCTGCGCTGCCAGCAGCCGTTCATCTCGAGGAATGGATGGCTGCTTCAATGTCTGACGTATCTGCAGCTCATCATCCATGCGCAATGCCAGACCATCACCATCGAGCAACTCCTGGTAGCCGTTGGCCAATTCAACACCGCGCCAGTACAACTCAAAGCGCTCGGCTAGCGGCGGCTCACCCTGACGAACCTGAGCCAGCGCCGCCTGGGAGGCAGGATAGTCGTAAACAAACACCGGTCCCGCCAGCCCCAAGGTCGGCTCGATCAAATGGCTCATCAATAGATCGCGCCAAAAATCGATATTTTCATCACCCCAAGTTACGTCATCCAACCCGTGATGACTCGCCACCTGACGCAACTGCCTCACATCGGCCACATGCACATCCACACCAAAGGCTTGCGCAAACACGTCGGCGTAGCTGATCCGGGCGGCAACGGGTAAGCCGCACACCGTCTCGACCAAGGCAGAAACCTCGTCCATCAACTGATGATAGTGCCAATGGGGGCGATACCACTCAAGCATGGTGAATTCAGGGTTATGCCGTGCGCCCATCTCCCCATTCCGAAACACTTTGCAGATCTGATAGATAGGACCGCTACCCGATGCCAACAAACGTTTCATGGGAAATTCGGGTGAGGTATGCAGATACAGCCACTGGCCTTCGGCCCGGGCCGGGCCACGATAATGACAGGTAAAACTGTCAATCAGGGGAGAGGTATTGCCGGCCGCCGACAGGATGGGGGTTTCCACCTCCAGAACGTCGCGCGTGGCAAAAAAACTGCGAATCGATTGCAGGAATTGGGCTCGCTTGCGCAGAACATCCAGACTTGCGTTCGGTCGCCAGTCCTCCCCTGGGGCAGGGGAGGTCAGTTCCGGGGAAACCACCGAATTATTCTTCCTTGGCGCGACCTACGTATTCGCCGCTACGGGTATCAACACGAATCGTTTCGCCGATCTCCAGGAACAGGGGAACGCGTACCACGGCACCGGTTTCCAGGGTTGCCGGCTTGCCGCCGCCACCAGAAGTATCACCACGCAGACCGGGGTCAGTATCCACCACTTTCAGGATCACGAAGTTGGGCGGAGTCACGGCAATCGGCGCGCCGTTCCACAAGGTCACCACGCAGGTATCCTGCTCCTTCAACCACTTCAGCGAATCGGAAACAGCGGCGGCATCGGCGCCAATCTGCTCAAAGCTGCCTGGATTCATAAAGTGCCAGAACTCACCGTCGCTGTAGAGATACTGCATCTCCACGTCAACCACATCTGCGGCTTCCACCGTTTCGCCACTTTTGAAGGTCCGATCAATCACGCGTCCGCTCTTGAGGTTACGCACTCTGACGCGGCTGAACGCCTGACCTTTGCCGGGCTTTACGAATTCGTTCTCAACGATGTTGTACGGGTCGCCATCGAGCATAATTTTCAGGCCCGATTTGAACTCATTTGTGCTATAAGTGGCCATAATTTCTGGAAGTCCTCGTTGTCATCACACAAAAAAATGTCGCATATCATACCGCGAATTCAGCCGACTGGGCAGCCTGCCTGGCAAACATCTTTGGCACAGGCCATTCGTGATCCGCAGGTCTTGCTGCAGCAGTTAAAACTGCCTGCCACACTGCTGGCGGCAGCCCGCCAGGCGGCCACACAATTCCCGCTGCGGGTGCCGCAAGGGTTTGTGCAGCGCATGCACCCAGGCGATGCCAATGACCCGCTGCTGCTGCAGGTTTTACCGCTGCATCTGGAGCTGCAATCGCCGCCCGGTTACGGCACCGACCCGGTGGGCGACCACCACGCCGAACAGCGTGCCGGCGTGCTGCAAAAATACCAGGGCCGCACCCTGCTCATCACCACCGGGGCTTGTGCGGTGCACTGCCGTTATTGTTTTCGCCGCCATTACCCGTATGCAGAATCCAATGCCGCGCGCGATGGCTGGGACGACACCGTGTCGCTGCTGCGACAACAAACCGATCTGCAGGAAGTCATCCTCAGTGGCGGCGATCCGCTCACACTGACCGAATCCCGCCTGCAGGCACTCACCGATCAGCTCAATCGACTGGAGCACATCCGCTATGTGCGCATCCACAGCCGCTTGCCGGTGGTGCTGCCCGAACGGGTCAACGAGGCGCTACTCACCTGGCTGGACTCGATTCACGCCAAAGTGGTGATGGTCATCCACAGCAATCACGCCCAGGAATTAAACCACGAGGTCGCCACCGCTTGCCGCGCCCTCAAAGGTGCCGGGGTTGAGCTGCTCAACCAGTCCGTGCTGCTCAAAGGCATCAACGACAACACCGACAGCCTGTGTCAGCTCAGCACTACCCTGTTTGATCTGGGCGTTTTACCGTACTACCTGCACCAATTAGATAGAGTCGCTGGCGCAGCGCACTTTGAAGTTGATGATCAGCACGCCCTGCAGCTCATCGAACAATTGCGACAACGATTGCCGGGCTATCTGGTACCACGACTTGTGCGCGAAGTCAGCGGCCAGCCGTACAAGCAGCCCCTGTTCGATCTGACATAAAAAAAGGGAGCCTAAGCTCCCTTTTTACTGACCTCGGTCAACATTAGCCTGCGGCACGCAGCGCGGCAATGCGTTCAGACAATGGCGGGTGAGAAGTAAACATTTTCTTCAAACCGGTAGCCAAACCCGAGTTTATGCCGAACGCAGCCATCTGATCAGGCATCATCGAAGGCTGATTGGCACCGGCCTGTAAACGCTCCAGCGCCGCAATCATCTTCTGCCGACCAGCCAGACGCGCACCACCGGCATCGGCCCGGAACTCGCGCTGACGGCTGAACCACATCACGATCGCGCTGGCCAGAATGCCCAAAATCATCTCGGCAATGAATGAAGTCACAAAGTAGGCGATGCCGTGACCGTTTTCATTTTTGAACACCACGCGGTCCACCGTATGGCCAATCACCCGCGCCAGGAAAATCACGAAGGTGTTCACCACGCCCTGGATCAACGCCAAGGTAATCATGTCGCCATTGGCCACATGCGCCACCTCGTGTCCCAGCACCGCCTCGGCCTCATCGGGCGTCATGTTGCGCAGCAGACCAGAGCTCACCGCCACCAGCGCCTTGTTGCGACTGGCACCGGTTGCAAACGCGTTAATCTCGGGAGAATCGTAAATCCCCACTTCGGGCATGCCAATGCCGGCTTCTTTGGCTTGACGACGCACAATGTCAAACAGCCACTGCTCGGTCTGGTTGCGAGGCTGCTCGATAACGTGCACCCCCATCATTTTCTTTGCCGTCCACTTGGACAACAACAAAGACACAAACGAGCCACCAAAGCCAAACACGGCCGCGAATATCAGCAGATTGTTCAAATTCAGCCCTGCGCCCTGCTCATCGAGGACAGAATCCACTCCCAGCAGACGCAGAGTAATACCCGCCACCAAAATCACCGCAAGGTTAGTGAGTACAAACAACAAAATGCGTTTCATTGCTTCGTTTTCCTTACATTAATGAAAAAACCGTTCGTAGACGTAGGATATGGCCATTTCGCTAAATTTCAAGAGGGCAATTCCCACAAAATTCACTAAAGCTTTATTCTGGCTATTCGATAACCTTTGTACAGAACGGACCCCTCCTCCCTCCCTCAGTCCGTTCTGCTTTTTTAGCCGGAAGTTCTGCTTCCGGCTTTTTTCCGTTGCCAGAAATTTAGCGCAACCACATAAAAAATTTAAAGTTTTTATCTCATGGACGACAAACTGCCCAAGCGCAGCCTTTGTAACACCAATGTAAATAGCCATATAAAATACATTAATTAGGGCTGCTCACACTTATAACATTGCAGGTGAAGGCTTGTGGGGCAGTACAGCTTATCTACAGTTCAAGTATCCGCATTAGGTTCGTCACTAAAACGTTATATCGCTGCCATCGCCGCCATCGCGCTGCTGGCGCCGCCGCTGACTTACGGGTTGCAGTCCTTCCGCAATATAAGCCAGCAACTGGACAGCCAGGCTCGCTTCAGTCAAATCCTGTTGCAGGATGTCAACCTTGAGCAACTGCCCGAACAGGACCCCCGATTACAGCGCTCGCTCCTGCCAGCCACCCAAAGTCATATCGTGCTGCGCAGTGCTTCCGGACGCGAGATTTACCGCAGCAGCAGCCACAACCCCCTGTCGCCGGAAATCAGCCGCGAAATAAGCCTGCTCAACCAAAATCACAAGCTGGTCGCCACCATACACGTAAGCCAGTCGGTTAGACCGCTGGTATTTGAGCTTAGTTTCATGCTGGCCCTGAGCATGCTCATCGGCCTGCTGATTTACAACTTTTATGGGCGCACACCGCTGCACCGCATCCAAAAAAATCTGCAGCAACTGGACAATGCCGAGCAAACCATTCGCCACCTGGAGTCAGAAAAAGAAGAGGCCCTGCAGCAAGTCAAATTTGGCACGGACACCATCCGTCATTTGGCAACCCATGACCTGCTGACCAACTTGCCCAACCGCCCCTATTTAGAGAAAAAACTGCACGAAGCCATTAACGATGTCAATCGCGGCGCCCCTCCGTTTGCGCTGGTACTGCTGGACATCAACCGTTTCAAGGAAATCAACGACACCCTCGGCCATCAGTGCGGAGATCTGGTCATTCGCGAAATCAGCCGACGCCTCAAAGAAACCACCCCCAACGTTGACGCCATTGCCCGAGTCGGTGGTGATGAATTTGCGATCATCATTAACGATGCCAATACCCTGGATGAAGCCCAGGTTGCCGCCATGCGCATTCAGCAGGCGCTGGAGCTACCCTATAATTTCCAAGGCTTCGCACTGGACACCTCCGCCAGCCTGGGGTTGGCCATGTACCCACAGCACGCACAAACACCAGACCAACTGATTCAGCGCGCCGATGTCGCCATGTATCTTGCCAAGGGCACCGGCAAAGATCTGGTTATTTACCAACCCGAGATGGACCCCAACAGCGTCAGCCAGCTCACCCTGCGCGGCGAGCTGCATAAATCCATCGAGAACGGCGACCTGGAACTGTATTACCAGCCCAAAATTGACCTCAATACCCGCGCCATCTGCGGCGCTGAAGCCCTGGTTCGCTGGAACCATCCTGAGCGCGGCCTGATTTCGCCAATGAACTTTATCCCCGTGGCCGAACAAACCGGCCTGATCCATCCGCTGACCAATCTGGTGATGAACAAGGCCATCCGCCAAACCGCCCAGTGGCAGCAGGAGCTAAAACATTTCCGCGTGGCACTCAATCTTTCTGCGCGAAATCTGCATGACGTACAACTGCCCGCTAGGCTGCGCACCATCATGCATGCCTGGCAGGTATCGCCCAGTAATCTGGTGTTAGAAATTACCGAAAGCGCCATCATGGCAGAACCCGCCCGTGCCGAACGCATTCTGCGCGAACTGTCCGAAATGGGTCTGCACATTTCCATTGACGATTACGGCACCGGTTATTCGTCGCTGTCCTACATCAAACGCTTGCCCATTGACGAAATAAAGATCGATCGTTCCTTTATTTCTGAAATGCTGACCAACGAAAACGACGGCGTTATCGTTCGCGCCACCATCGACATGGCACACGACCTGGGACTGAAAGTCACCGCCGAAGGCGTGGAAAATCAGGAAACCTGGGATTTGTTGCGCGAATACAAGTGCGATCTGGCTCAGGGATATTTCATGAGCCAGCCGCTACCGGTCAGCAAATTCAACCACTGGCTGCTGCATTCCCCCTGGGGTGCCTCACCCTCGCTGCGCCTGGTCGGCCAGGCCAAATATTCCTCCTGATCGAATCGACTGGCAGAGGCGGGATTCCCGACTATAGTTGTTATCAATCCCCGGCAAGGGGATTGCAGCAGTCAAGGATGTCCATAACTACAACAGGGGAATCGCCGTGCAACTCACCATCGTGCCTTACGATGGGGTGAACGGCCCGGAGCTGTACCGGTTGGCCGAAGACCTCAGCAAGCATCATTACCAAATCGACATCGCCGCAACATTGCCGTTGCCGACCAATGCCTTCAATCCGCGCCGCCAGCAATATATCGCTGACAAACTATTTGAGCCGCTGCGTCAGTTTGAACGCCACGGCAGCCGCGTGCTAGGCGTGATCAACCACGATATTTATCGCTACATTCTCAAATGCGTTTATGGCTTGGCGGACCTGCCCGGCTATGTCGCCATGATGTCGCTACATCGGCTACGCCATACCACGCAAACGGACGTACTAGAAGCGCGCATGCTCAAACTCGCGCTTCACGAACTGGGTCACACCCATGGGCTGGAGCATTGCAAGCGACTGGATTGCGTCATGTGCTTTAGTCCCAATCTGAACCATCTAGACCAAAGCGGCACCGTTTTTTGCCCAACCTGCCAACAAAAGCTGACAGCAAAAATCACCGCCGAAACGTTAATAGCACCATAAAATCAATCCTTTAATTAGGTCAATATCTTATGCCGCCATGCCAGCGCCCCATTAAGTTTTGGGGCGCTATTGCCGATTTATCGCAATAACCAATGGCTCAGGCAATAGACACGGTATGGAATTTTTCGGCGCGGTGGCACAAGCAGTAGTTGTGACCATTATTTTTCTCAGCTTACTGTTCATCGCCCAACAGCGCGCACGACTAACGCAAGGTGGCTGGAAATGGATTCTACTGGGCTGGGCAATCATCCTGCTCGGCACAATAAGCCACATCGCTTCCGACATCGGCATCGATCAGTCAGGCATTTTTGCCGACAACGCCAAAGTCAGGCTCATGCTGGACAACGTCATCGCCTTCCAGCTTGGCTACCTGTTTATTTTTGCCGGCCTGATCCAGATCATGATCCAGGCACCACCATCATCGCGCTCCCCCTCCTGCGATTTTGCATCCACCATCAGTCATGAATTGCGCACCCCCATGACCTCTATCTACGGCTCGCTGCGACTGCTCAACAATGCCCCGACCATCAAAGATCTACCGGAAAACGTCAGGCAAATCCTCGACATTTCACTGCGCAATAGCGAGCGAATGATGCAACTGATTAACGACATTGTTGACCTGCAACACATAGAGGCCGGCAGCATTTCATTGAATCTGCAGACGCATGACTCCCAGGAACTGTGTGCAACCGCGCTGCTAAACAGCAACAGCTACGCTGACAATTACCGTGTCCATTTCCAATTACAGCCGCCTGCACAACCTCTGCGCCTGACAGTGGATGCCGAACGTTTTTACCAGATCATGAACAATCTGTTGCGCAGCGCCGCCCGATACAGTCGTCCCGGCAACATCATTACCATTCGAGTCATCCAACAAAACAATTGCGGCCGCATCGAGTTCCTTGACCAGGAACAGCACGTGGACAAAAACATCCTGGCCCAACTGTTCGCTCCTGTAGATTACTCAATACCGCCCAGCACTCGCCAGGATGGCATCGGACTCTCCATCAGCATCAGCCGGCAACTGGCACACATGATGGGTGGCGAAATCGGCTGCGAGATCAATCCGCAAAACAACAGTATTTTTTACTTTGATTTACCGATGAAAGGTACGGATTAAACCATGTCTGGCATACAAATCGCTTTCTTACCCATCAATCATCCGTGGTTCTAATATGACTATGAGCAAAAATGTCGCGTCAGAGAGTTTGCTAATCAGTGCGGCCAGCATCTCAGCTGACCTCAACGAAGTATCACGCATCGCCAAACACATTTCCGTTGGCGTAAAAAATGCGAAGGCTATTGCTGCCCGAGCAGGGAATCAGGCGCGTGGTTTTCAGCCCATTACCGATTTCATCAACGAAATGGCGACCGACATCATGGGGCTGGTCGAAAAAATCAGTCGCGAAGCACTGGAAATCACCCGCATCGCCTCAGCACACAGCCGCACCCAGGAAGCCAAGCGGCGTATCGACAGCGTGTTTCTCAGCGATCAGCCTATTCGTTACCGCGATGAGCTGGGCGGCATCGCCCACAAAATTGATGAAAATGTCCAGCAACAGCGCTACATCATTAAGAAACATGCGCGCCACCTAGGATTACTGCTGTCAGAAATCGAACAAAAAGTAAAAGCGGCGCAAGTGATTTCCAACACCTCCCGGGTCGAGGCATCACGCGCCAAGGATTATCGTCAAAACCTGGAAGTCGTCGCAGAAAATCTGCTGACTGAAACCGACCAAATCAAAGGTCGGGTGCAGCGCTGCCAATCGCGCCTGTCCAGAGTTTTTTTACAACTCAACTAACGGAGCTCTCCCATGCTAAAAGCGACGCCCCTGTATGAAAAAGGACATCAATGGGTCGTGTTTGGCCGTGATCCACAAAAAGTGGACAAAATCATCGATACCAATCAGTACATGATCATCGCCAATGGTCAGGCCATTTTGCTTGACCCAGGCGGTATCGAATTATTTTCACCGATGCTGACGGCCATCCTCAACTTCATTCCACTGGAAGGCATCACTGACATTTTTGCGTCGCACCAGGACCCGGACATCATTTCGTCACTGGGGCTGTGGGACAATGCCCTGCCGCACGCCAAATTGCATCTCCCCTGGATCTGGGAAGGCTTTGTTCGCCACTTTGGTTCCAGCCACGTCACCTACTGCCCGATCGCGGACGACGGCGGCAGCATTCACATCGGCGGCAAAGAATTGCGCTTCATTCCCGCCCACTACGTGCATGCGTCCGGTAACTTCCACGTTTATGACCCCGTAGCCAAGATTCTGATGAGCGGTGACGTCGGCGCCTCACTGGAACCCGATGGCGCGCCGATGTTTGTCGAAAACTTCCAGGAACAAATTCCGAAAATGAAAATGTTCCATCAACGCTGGATGCCCTCCAATCGCGCCAAAAACGACTGGATACGCCGCGTTCGCGAACTTGATATCGACATCATGGCACCGCAGCATGGCCGGATTTACCGTGGTGACGATGTCCAGCGCTTCCTCGACTGGTTCGAGGCCCTGGAAGTCGGCATCGCCGTTTAGCGCGAACTCCCGCCCACAAAAAAGGCCCGCACGGGCCTTTTTTTATTCCCCCACTTGCATCGTTCAAAATTAAGCTGTACAAATAAACAGTGCTGTTTATAAAAACAGATTGCTGTGTACGGTAACGCATTGCGCCAGTCACGATCTGACACAGCCAACGCTTCTCACCCCTGCGAAGACAAGGAGTACTCATGAGCCTGAACAATCTGATCGATGACCGTCCACACTACCGTAAGCCCAGCCAGCCGCCACTTTCGCGACAAGTCATTGCCAGCGGTTTCGAACCGCTGGATCAGTTGCTGGCCGGCGGCTTTCCGCTGGGGGCGCTGACAGAGTTACTGGTTGATCGTGACAGCCACAGTGCGATGCGGCTGCTCATTCACAGCCTGGCCAGCTTAAGCCAGCAGGGTCGCTGGATCGCCCTGATTACACCACCATATCCGCTTCACGGACCGACACTGGCCAGTCATGGCGTCGACCTTTCACGCATACTGCTGGTCCACCCGCAAACCCACCGTGCTCGCCTGTCCGTAACCGAACAGGCCTTGCGCAGCGGCACCTGCAGTGCGGTCCTCGCCTGGCCCGGGCAAATTGACGAACACCAATTGCGCCGCCTGCAACTGGCAGCCGAACAGGGCAACACCCTGGCCGTGCTGCTGCATCCGCAACAACACGATAAACGCTCGCTCGCCACCTTACGCATCAAGGTTCGTCCAACTCGACAGGGTGCGCAACTGGATATACTCAAGCGCCGCAGTGGCTGGCCCTGCGACCCTATTCAGCTATGCTGGAATCCGCCCTCGCCTGGCGATCAAACAGCGTCACCGCATTGATCGACAAATCAATGCGAACGACAATTTTCAGAGGAAAAATAGAGGTGAGAACTACGCCGCCTTGGACTTGACCGTGCCACCAACGATCACCCGATTGCGACCTTGCTGCTTGGCGACATACAAGCCTTCATCGGCTTTTTTCAACAACGCCTCGGGCGAAATTATATCTTGTTCGCCGTTAAAATACGCCGTCGCCAAACCAACACTCAGCGTAACCATCGGCGAAACACTGGATTTTTCATGTGGAATAGCCCGCTTGTGAATTTCCTCGATCAAATGTTCCGCTATTCTTTCCGCTCCTGCCGAATCTTCACCAGGTAAAATAACGGCAAACTCTTCACCACCATAACGCGCTGGCAGCTCTCCCGCCCGCTTGAATGCATTTCTCATCACCTCGGCCACCGCCACCAAGCAATGATCCCCCGCTTGATGCCCGTAAAAATCGTTGTAGTTTTTGAAATAATCTACATCACACAACAACACACTGATGGGCATTGCCTTTCTGGCGTTACGGCGAATTTCTTCTTCCAGCAACTCATCAAACTGGCGACGATTTGCCAGCCCCGTCAGTCCATCGGTAGTCGCCAAACCATCCAACCGTTCATTGGCCGACAGCAACGCTTCATTGGCCATAATCAAGGCATCTTCCAAGAATTTCCGATCTGTAACATCGCGAATCAAGCCGATGAACATAGGATTATTTTTTATTTTCATCTCGCCAACGCTAATTTCAACGGAAAATTCTTCACCGTCTTTTCTCTTGCCCGTTGATCGCCTGCCCGCAGAGATAGAAACATCTTCAAGGCCATCCACATATTTCTTCATTTTTTCCACGTGCGCATTCACGTATTTATCCGCCATCAACACACTGACATTTTCGCCAATCAGTTCAGCCGCATCATAGCCAAACATTTTCACCATCGCCGGATTGATCTGCACGATGGTTCCCTCGTGATTCGCAACAACAACGGCATCGGTAATCGTATCGAACAGCGCATCTAACCGTCGCTGCCGCTCCACACCAAACTGCTCCTCCCGGACAATCACATCCAGCATTCCATTGATTGATTCACCCAAGTTTCGCAATTCATCTTTTCCCCAACATTTTGTCCTTATCGATCGATCGCCATAAGTAAACTGTGTCATCACATCAATCAACGAACGAACACGGCGAGTAATCAGGAAATGAATCACCATAAGCAGTGCCACCCCAGCCAAAAATAGCGTAACAACTTCTTCGAACAACAGTTTTCGCAAGGCTCCCATGCCGACATCTAGGAAACCGTTAATATTCATGCGATAGAATACAAACCCACACTCGCCTGCCAAAAAAATGCTGGTAGATGAACAAAGACTGGCGTAACCGTCCACCCAGGCAACATCATCCGCAATACGAACGATAATGGAATCATCTGCCGCTGCTTTGGCAGCCAAGGCTGCATCCCAACTGGAGTTAGACGAACGTTGCGCTTTTTGATCTGCATCAATCGAGTCAACAAGAACCTCGCCCCGACCATCAACCACGACCAACCAGGATGCCACATCATTTTCCACAAAACTGGCTGCCAATTTTTTTAGTTCACCGATATTCCCAGCATCCGTCCCCGCCTGGGTTTGACGCTGCAAAAAACGCATGGTGTTTTCATGCTGTACCCGCATTCTTTCCGCAACAATGTCAGCCATCACCCCATTTGAGCGCACATAGAATGCGGCTAACACCAGCGATGTCAGCAACAACATCACTAGTGGCAAAATAAATTTAAGGGAGAATATTTGCCTCATTCCCTATTCCTCAAATCCTTGATGTTTTTTTTCATTGCTAGGAAAGTACCGGTTACCGTTCAAACGGGGATACAGCGCCTTTCTGTTTGTCGGCCACTAGCCCAGAGAAATTACCGGAACATTTACCATGTATGCCCAACATTTACCCCAAAAAAAACCGGCTTTCGCCGGTTCTTTATGATTCATTTTTTGCTGTGGAAATTAGATTTCACCAGCCAGTTTGCGCAGTGCCTGCAACTGTTCTGCATACAGCGTTTCATCACTGGCACACAGATTAATATGACCGAGTTTGCGTCCCGCGCGTGGTTCCTTACCATAATCATGCAAATGGGCATGCGAGTGACGCAATACATCCTGGCTGACCGGCATGTCGCCAATCAAATTCACCATCGCCGCGCGCCCCTTAAGATCGGTCGCGCCCAGCGGCCAATTCAAAATCGCACGTAAATGATTTTCAAACTGGCAGGTCAGTGCGCCGTTTTGTGTCCAGTGGCCGGAGTTATGCACTCGAGGCGCGAATTCATTGACAATAAGTTCGTCGCCGCACTGGAACAACTCCAGACCGATCACGCCAACGTATTCCAGCTTGTCCATCAAATCGCCGACGATCTGTCTGGCCTTGGCTTGTAACGGGTCATTTTCGCGCGCCTGCGACAAACGCAAAATGCCATCCTTGTGAATATTTTCGGCCAGATCGTACACCTTCAGCTCACCGCTGACACTGCGAGCAGCAATTACCGATATCTCTCGATCAAAGGCAACAAAACCTTCAACAATCGCCGCAACGCCGCGAAGCTGCTTCCAGGCTTTGCTCAAATCATCACGGTTGCGCAACACCACCTGACCTTTGCCGTCATAGCCTTCGCGCCGGGTTTTGAGAATCGCCGGATAACCGATCGTCGTCATCGCGTCCTGCAATTCCTGCAGCGAATTCACTGGCGCAAACGGCGCAGTGGCTATGCCCAAATCCCGGCACAGCGTTTTCTCAAACAATCGGTCTTGTGCCGTCGCCAGCGCTTCCGGTGGCGGATACACCGGCACCTTGCCTATCAACAGCTCTACCGCACGTGCGGGTACATTTTCAAATTCATAGGTAACCACGTCGCAGCGCGACGCCAGCTCGGCCAACAGCGTCTCGTCGTCATAATCGCCCCGCAGTTGCTCTGCCACCGGCGCAGCACAGGCATCGGCTGCCGGTTCGAGCACAATGAATTTCAGTCCCAGCGGATAACCGGCCAACGCCAGCATGCGCGCCAGCTGGCCCCCACCGATAATGCCGATAACCATAACTTACGCTTTCCTCGGATCGGAATTGGCCAGCACTTTATCCGTCTGCTCCTGACGGAAGGCATGCAGCGCCTTGCGGAATTGGGGGTACTTGTTGCCCAAAATGGAGGCAGCGAGCAGGCCAGCATTAGCAGCTCCGGCCTTGCCAATCGCCAATGTTGCCACCGGAATGCCGGCCGGCATCTGCACGATGGACAACAGCGAATCCATGCCATTGAGTGCCTTGGACTGCACCGGCACGCCCAGCACCGGCAAGGCAGTCTTGGCCGCAACCATGCCCGGCAGGTGGGCCGCGCCACCGGCACCGGCAATGATCACCTCGATGCCACGCCCCTCGGCGGATTCGGCGTAGCTGAACAGCTTGTCCGGGGTACGATGAGCCGAAACCACCTCTGTTTCGTAGGGAATCCCCAGCTTTTCCAGGTTCTCCACCGCCAGACTCATGGTCTCCCAATCGGAAGTGGACCCCATAATCACGCCCACCAGAGGCTTGTTCGCTGTGCTCATCTGCAATCTCGCAATGTTCTGTGTGTGAAAAACCGGCGATTATAGCGCAAATCAACCGCTACAGCAGCCACTGCCCTGAGCACTCTGCCGCGCTTCGCGTACGATCACCAGACCACCGCGCAACACCAGCACGGCGATAGCCAGACCGATAAACAGGTCCGGCAGCGCCGAATTCAGCCACCACACCAGCACCCCAGCCAGAATAACTCCCGCGTTGGCGATCACATCGTTGGCCGAGAAAATCCATGAAGCGCGCATGTGCACTTCGCCGTGACGGTGCTTGTGGATCAACCTCAGACAGACCAGATTGGCCATGAGCGCCACCGACGCCATCAGCATCATCACCTCAGACACCGGCTCGCTGCCCACCCAAAATCGCCGCAGCACATCCAGCAGCACTCCCATCGCCAGCAAAATCTGCAACACGCCGCTGAGCATCGCCGCGCTGGCCTTATGACGTGCACTCTGCGCCACGGCATACAGCGCTACCCCGTACACCGCTGCGTCGGCCAGCATATCCAGCGAGTCGGCCACCAACCCACTGGAATCCGCCCACAGCCCCACGCCCAGTTCAACAACAAACATCACACCGTTTATCGCCAGCAACCACCACAAAACTCGACTCTGCTCGCCGGGCTTTACTTCCACTTCACAACCACAACCGGACATAACCAAACCTCACTCGTGCCCAAGCACGTTCATCGGCCATCACGGTCATTTTATCAGCAAGATTCACTGGCAAAATAATTGCTTTTATTGGTTCTAAACGACAATCGGCGACCACCCATGCACATAGACGAGCACATCCGCCAACAATGGCAGCCCATCCTGACCCTGGCAGGCCAGACCATGCCGCAGTCCATGCCGCTGCTGGACGACGGCGATCGCCCGCAGGTCATCGAACTATGGGCCCAAACCTATCAGCACGCCCGCCCCCAGGAGCGCATCGGCCTGGCGGTTTTCTCTTACCTGC
>JAOUHV010000040.1 GCA_029884425.1 Gammaproteobacteria bacterium | reverse complement strand
TCGGCATAGCGCGCCAGGGTGTCGATGTGGGCGTCGGTATCATCGCCTTCCAGGTGGCCGTGATCCAGCCACAGTACGCGATTCAAACCCAATTGCGCTTTGAGGAAAGTTTCGATTTGCGCCTTGTCGTAATCGGGATTGCGCTCCTTGGACATCAGACACTGCGATGTGGTGAGCAGGGTGCCCAGGCCGTCGGTTTCCAGACTGCCACCTTCGAGCACAAAATCAAACGACATCATCGGCACATCGCCGAAGGCCGATTGTTCGTGCAGCTTGGCGTTGATCTGGGTGTCGCGCTGCGCATCGAATTTGTTGCCCCAGCCGTTAAACACGAAATCCAGCAGGCGCACCTGACCGTCTTTTTCCACCGTGATCGGGCCGTGGTCGCGTGCCCAGGTGTCGTCAGAATCGATTACATGCAGACGCACCTGCTTCAAGTCGACGCCGGCATTTTGCAGCAGCGCTTGAATGTGTTTTTTGTGTACGCCGTCGAAGGCGGAAATCAGTACCAGCTCGCGTTCGCTGATCGCCTTGGCGATGTTGACGAACACCGGCTCGACGTTTTCCAGATTGTCAGCCCAGTCGCTGTCGACGTGTGGCCAGGTCAGCATGACGCCGGATTGTGGTGCCCATTCGGGAAGAAATGTGGTCATAGTAAACATTCCGAACGTTGGGGTGCGCGGTGCGCACCATTATCTAATAACCTTGTGGTGTGCTGGCGTTTATGCCCTTTGGGTACACCCTACGGTTTTTGTATTTTCAATCTGAAACCTCGGACTAAAAAGTTCGCAATTTCAGTGGGTTGTAGCCTAAAGTCAATGTTGACAAGAAATTGCTTGAACTATAAGTCCAGCGTTATACCTTGTCCGCCGAGAAGTCTTTGGCCAGTTTGTCGCCTATGCCGATGTAGTTGGCCGGCGTCATTGCCTTCAGGCGATCCTTGGCATCCTGTGGCAGATCCAGACCATCAACAAACGCCTGCATGCCTTCGCGAGTGACGCGCTGACCGCGGGTGAAATCTTTCAATTTCTCGTAAGGATTTTCGATGCCGTAGCGACGCATTACGGTCTGGATTGGCTCGGCCAAAACTTCCCAGTTGTTGTCCAGATCAGCCAGCAGGGCGGCTTCGTTGGCTTCCAGTTTGCCGATGCCTTTGAGTGTGGATTCATAGGCGATTACCGAGTGGGCAAAGCCCACGCCCATGTTACGCAGCACGGTGGAATCGGTCAGGTCGCGCTGCCAGCGGGAAATCGGCAGTTTCATCGCCAGATGATCCATGATGGCGTTGGCGATTCCCAGATTGCCTTCGGAGTTTTCGAAGTCGATGGGGTTGACCTTGTGTGGCATGGTGGAAGAACCGACTTCACCTTTGACCACGCGCTGCTTGAAAAAGCCCAGCGAAATATAGCCCCACACATCGCGATCAAAATCGATCAGGATGGTGTTGAAACGGGCGACGGCGTTGTACAGCTCGGCGATGTAATCGTGTGGCTCGATCTGGATGGTGTAGGGGTTCCAGGTCAGGCCCAGTGAAGTCACAAATTTTTCGGAGAACTCCGCCCAGTCTACATTCGGATAGGCTGACAGGTGGGCGTTGTAGTTGCCGACCGCGCCGTTGATCTTGCCCAGCATTTCTACCGCAGCGATCTGACGGCGCTGACGTTCCAGACGATGCGCCACGTTGGCCATTTCTTTACCCACGGTGGTGGGAGAAGCGGGCTGGCCGTGAGTGCGGCTCAACATGGGCAGGTCGGCGTATTTGTGCGCCAGACCAGCGATGGCATCAACGATTTGCTGTGCCAGTGGCATCATCACTTTTTCGCGGGCCTGACTCAGCATCAATGCGTGTGACAGGTTGTTGATGTCTTCGGAGGTACAGGCAAAGTGGATGAACTCGCTGACCGCTTCCAGTTCCTTGTTGCCCTTGATTTTATCCTTGAGGAAATATTCCACCGCTTTCACGTCGTGATTGGTGGTGCGCTCGATGGTTTTGACGGCGCGCGCGTCTTCTTCGCTGAAGTTGGTTACAATGGCATCCAGTTGGGCATGGGTAGCCGCTGAAAATGCAGGGACTTCGGCAATGCCCTCGTGGCGGGACAGCGCCTGCAGCCAGCGTACCTCGACGGTGACGCGGTTGTGGATCAGGCCAAACTCACTGAAAATAGGGCGCAGGGCTTCGGTTTTGCTGCCGTAACGGCCATCAACGGGGGATATTGCGGTCAAGGAGGATAGTTGCATCTCTATTCCTGTAGTTAGCTGGTTCGCGAAAAACGCGAAGTGTAACCCAAAACCCCGCTGGAATCCCACATTTTGCCTGCCTTTGTCCGCTAATAATTGCCTGAAATTTAACCCGGCAATGCCGATGCAGAACACGCGACATTTAGCGCCGTCGCAACAAATGCGTTAGAATCGCTACAAATTTTTGCCGATACACCCATAAGCGAGGTAGATACGTGCTAGAGAACTATCGTCAACACGTGCAACAACGTGCCACCCAGGGCTTGCCACCGCTGCCTCTGGATGCAAAACAGACAGCCGAGCTGATTGAACTGCTGAAAAATCCACCCAAAGGCGAAGAAAAAACGCTGGTCGAACTGCTGACCCATCGCGTACCGGCTGGCGTTGATGACGCGGCCTACGTCAAGGCGGCTTTCCTGGCGGCGATCACCAAGGGTGAGGCTAGTTCTCCGCTGGTTGATGGCAAGCTGGCTGCCGAGCTGTTGGGCACCATGCTGGGTGGTTATAACATCCAGCCGCTGATTGCACTGCTGGATAACGCCAAGCTGGCACCGACGGCGGTTATCGCATTATCCAAAACCTTGTTGATGTTTGATGCTTTCCACGATGTGGTGGAAAAGGCCAAGGCCGGTAACAGCTTTGCCAAACAGGTAGCCGATGCCTGGGCCAATGCCGAATGGTTTACCAACAAGCCGGAAATGCCAAAAGAAATCAAAGTCGTAGTATTCAAAGTGCCCGGCGAAACCAACACCGACGACCTGTCGCCCGCCTCTGAGGCATGGAGCCGTCCTGACATCCCGTTGCACGCCAAGGCCATGCTGGTCAGCAAAATGCCCGGCGCGCTGGATAAAATCGAATCTCTGAAAGCCAAAGGTCTGCCGCTGGCCTATGTTGGCGACGTGGTGGGGACCGGTTCATCGCGCAAATCTGCGATTAACTCCGTGCTGTGGCACATGGGTTTTGACATTCCTTTCGTGCCCAACAAGCGCCAGGGTGGCGTTGTGCTCGGTGGCAAGATTGCGCCGATTTTCTTCAACACCGCAGAAGATTCCGGCTGTCTGCCCATCGAGTGCGATGTCTCCAAACTGAACATGGGCGATGTCATCACCATCAAGCCTTACGACGGCGTGATCGTCAACGAAGCCGGCGAAACCATTTCCACCTTTGACCTGAAACCCTCCACCATGCCCGACGAAGTACGCGCCGGTGGCCGTATTCCGCTGATCATTGGTCGCTCGCTGACAGACAGAACCCGTATTGCTCTGGGTCTGACGCCCAGCACGATTTTCCGTCGCCCCGAAGCGCCTGCCGACACTGGCAAAGGCTATACCCTGGCGCAGAAAATGGTGGGACAGGCTTGCGGTATCAAGGGCGTGCGCCCAGGTACTTACTGCGAACCACACATGACCACCGTGGGTTCTCAGGACACCACTGGCGCGATGACCCGCGACGAGCTGAAAGAACTGGCTTGCCTGGGCTTTTCCGCTGATCTGGTGATGCAGTCGTTCTGTCACACTGCGGCATACCCCAAGCCCGTGGACATCAAACTGCAGCACTCGCTGCCATCGTTTATTAGCACACGCGGCGGTGTGGCCCTGCGTCCGGGGGACGGCGTTATCCACTCCTGGTTGAACCGCATGGTACTGCCTGACACGGTGGGTACCGGCGGTGATTCGCATACCCGTTTCCCCATTGGTATTTCCTTCCCGGCGGGTTCGGGTCTGGTGGCGTTCGGCGCAGCACTGGGCGTGATGCCGCTGGACATGCCTGAATCCGTACTGGTGCGCTTCAAGGGCAAAATGCAGCCCGGCGTTACGCTGCGCGATCTGGTCAACGCGATTCCTTACGCAGCGATTCAGCAAGGTCTGTTGACGGTAGAGAAAAAAGGCAAGAAGAACATCTTCTCTGGTCGCGTACTGGAAATCGAAGGTCTGGAACAGTTGAAAGTCGAGCAGGCGTTTGAGCTGTCCGACGCGTCTGCCGAACGTTCTGCCAACGGCTGTACCGTGAAGCTGGCCAAGGAACCGATCATCGAGTTCCTCAAGTCCAACATCACACTGCTCAAATGGATGATCGCCAACGGTTACGAAGACAAGCGCACCTTGGGTCGTCGCATTGAGGCGATGGAAGCGTGGCTCGCCAAGCCTACCTTGCTCGAAGCCGACAAGGACGCCGAATACGCCGCAGTGATCGAAATTGACCTGAACCAGATCAAGGAACCCATCGTTGCCTGTCCGAACGACCCAGACGACGTGAAGCTGTTGTCTGACGTTGCAGGAAACAAGATCGACGAAGTGTTCATCGGTTCGTGCATGACCAACATCGGTCACTTCCGTGCCGCCGGCAAGGTGCTGGAGAAATTCGGCGGCGCTGTGCCCACGCGCATGTGGATTGCACCGCCCACCAAAATGGACGCGCACCAACTGACCGAAGAAGGTTACTACAGCATCTTCGGCAAGGCCGGTGCCCGTACCGAAATGCCCGGCTGTTCACTGTGCATGGGTAACCAGGCTCGCGTGGCCGACAACGCCACCGTGATGTCGACCTCGACGCGTAACTTCCCCAATCGTTTGGGCAAGGACGCCGACGTGTACCTGGGCTCTGCCGAACTCGCTGCCGTGTGCGCGCAGTTGGGCAAAATCCCCACGCCAGCGGAATACATGGACGCGGTGAAAACCATCGACACCATGTCCAAAGACATCTACCGCTATCTGAACTTCAACGAGATTGAGGAATATCAGAAAATCGCGGACAAGGTGATTCCCATCGTCGCTGCGTAAATGTCACTGATTGGGGGCGGAGTATGCGTACTCTGACCCCGGCAGAAAAAGCCCCACTTCGAGAGATTGGAGTGGGGCTTTTTCGCAACGCTCGATCATCGACGTGCCGCAACTCCCCGAAGATTGGCGAACCTCGCCACCGATATCGCATACCCGCGAACTGGGTAATGACTGGCTGAAACAAAAACGCAGTTTGTTACTCCAGATTCCATCCGCTGTTTCGCCGGTGGAATGCAATTACCTGATCAATCCCGATCATCCTGACTTTGCCTGCATCGAAATCGCCGCAGCGCAGCCATACAGTTTTGATTCGCGGTTGTTGAAGTTGGCGGACGGTTGATTTGGAGTGTGGTTTGGTCGTGACAGGGCAGTGGGACTCTGGTAGTTTCGTAATCCGAGCCGCCTGATCACAGGTGCAATAATTATCATTTCCTTGATGTGGTCATAGCCTGATTTAACGCTCCAGATCAGGTGTTTTATACTCCAGGTAGGGTGCGCCATGCGCACCGGGGCCGAGTATCTATGCCCCATCGAAGATGGCAGCATGATTCAGCCGAGTATGAAAATTCGAGTGATAGGCCGCGACGGGGTATTAGTGATAGCGAAGCGGCGGTTTAATGTGCTGTTTGCGCCTGTAAGTAACAGTATTCGGACACTGAGAAAATGAGAAACGTATAGTTATGAAAAAAATAAAATATTATTTCGCATTTATTATGATGCTAAATCTGTTTGCTTGTGCATCAATCCCAAAAGAAAAAATCGATGAAATAGCATTTTTTGAAAGCAAAGAATCAGCACCACCCTACACAGAGCTTGGTGTTTGTGAGTGCTATGGTGGGTGGAGCATTCTTGAAGTGCCCACATTAGAAACTGCTAAAAGAGAGGCACAACTGGAGGCGATAGATCGCGGTGGCAATGCAGTTGTGTTGTTATCTGTAATGAGAGTCGTAGATTTGCCGAATGAGGAATTAGACCTAACTACAGCAGCGTCCCGCCTTTTTTTGAGCGAAAAAAACGCAAGTAAAGTGTCGAAAAGTATGGATGAAAATGCGAACGAAAACCAAATGGTATGGTTTTTCGCAATTGCAAAGATTGAGCGCCAATAAGCGCATTGAATTCGCGCCAGTAGTAGCGGTTGCCCGACCGCCTTCGGTGGCTCATCCGAACGTTGAACCTGTAGAAAAAGCACGGTTAACGCCTGTTTTTAGCAAGTAGCCCGGATGAAGCGAAGCGTAATCCGGGAGTCCCACCCCGCACAATCCCGGATTCCACGTTGTTGCATCCGGGCTACGTTGATGGTTCCTTTTGCAATGCGAAACCCCGATTAAAGCCCATTTTGTAGGTGCGGTTAGCGTAATCGCACAAACGGAATGGTGAAACACAACGGTTTTGGCATTCATCTGATCACGCTACTTCAATCAATTGCTGTCGCTCTACTCACAGTCTACAAATCCTCTGCACTCAGGGCGTAGGCATAGGTGCCTTTGCCGCTGCCGCCGCGACGGTACACTTTTTCTGCCGCACGGTAAATTTTTTCGCGCGCGCCATCGAAAGCCTTCAGGTGATCGGATTCGCTGCTGCTCATTTCCGGATAGATTTTTTTCAGCGCTGAAGCTTCCACATAAAATGAAACCTCAATGGTGCTGTCGTATCCCCAGAACAGGACGCGATCGTGATTTTCATCATAACTTCGGCTGGGGTTGGGGAAGTGCAATGTCATGGATGAATCTCCGCAGCAGTTGCTGGGTCGAGGGGGAGACCACATACATTACGCTTCATTGAGATCAGTCACCAGCATTATCACCTCGAAGCCACACTAGCTTCTCTGTAGGGGGAGATAAACTCGCATTTTCCTCCAATTTTCAAGGGCAATCATTGGCTGTCTGCATTTTAGTGGTCTGTGCGTGGGTATCGAATCTGGGGTAATACCGAAAAATGGTGATGAAAATATTTTTTTCCAAGTGTCGAAACAACTAATGGATAATAGTATAAACGATGAAACCGCCGGGGAATGCTCGCGGTTTTGGCTGTTGTGGATCAGGTCTAAAGCGGTGTGTGATAGACCTGTAGCTGGCAAGTTGGACTCGCTAACATCACGGAACACCGATGCAATCCGGATCAAATGAAACTTTTCTGACAGACATGACTCGCGTTGTACTTCTGTGCGTGAGCTATGCTATTGCCGGCAAACTGGCGTTGATGTTGGCCCTTCCGCCGGGCTATGCCACGGCCATTTTCCCATCGGCAGGGATTGCGATCACTGCGCTGCTTCTGTGGGGTAATCGTTTGTGGCCGGGCATTTTTTTCGGTTCCTTGCTGCTGAATATCTGGGTTGGTTCCGACCAGGGTCCATTGACTATGTCTGGATGGGCGTTTGCCGTCAGTGCGGGTGTGGGAGCGACGTTGCAGGCATTGGTCGGTGCTTGGCTGGTGAAACGATTTGTTGGTTTTCCAACGGCTTTGTCAAAAGAGTGGGACATCATCAAATTTATGCTGGTTGCCGGGCCGCTGCCGTGCCTGCTCAACGCAACGTTTGGCGTTGGTGCGTTGTATGCGACCGGGGTTATTTCGCAATCTGAGATTGAGTTTAGCTGGTTTACCTGGTGGGCAGGTGACACCATTGGGGTGCTTATTGCGGCGCCATTGATGTTGATTGCGTTTGCGCATCCCAGAAAACTTTGGTGGGGACGACGCACGGTGGTGGCCATACCATCTTTGCTGGCATTGAGCGCAGTGATTGGGCTGTTTTACATGGCGAGCAAAGTGGAGCAGGAAAAAATTGAATCCAACTTCACGAGTATCGCCAATGACACACATGAAAAAATGCGTGCCAGCTTCAAAAGTTATCTGGATTCGGTTGCTTACATTGAGCGATTCTTTTCAAGTTCACAGCAAATTTCGCGTGAGGATTTTCGCACGTTTGTTGATTTCACCTTGGCGAACAAGCCGGGCATACAGGGTTTGAGCTGGAATCCATTGATATTGAATAATCAGCGAGATCAGTTTGAAAAATCAGTTCGCCAGGAAGGTTTTGCCGATTTTCAGATCACCGAACGTGACAGCAGCAAAGCATTGATCCGGGCCGGCGAGAGGGACGAGTATGTGGCGGTCCAGTTTATCGAACCGATGCAGGGAAATGAGGGCGCGTTTGGTTTTGATGTTGCGTCCAATCCTGCACGGCAAAGCACGCTAATTCAGGCGCGAGATTCCGGCAAGGCCATGGCCACACCAAGAATTACGCTGGTGCAGGAAAGTGTCGAGCAGGCTGGATTTTTAATCTTTCAACCTGTTTATCGCGGTTCGTCAGACACTACCGAGCAGCGTAAAAATGCCTTGAAGGGATTTGCGGTTGGGGTGTTTCGCGTCGGTGACATTATTGATGTGACATTGAAGTCGCAGTACAAGGACGACATCATCGTTAGCATTGATGACGTGGACAACGGAAAGTTTGTTCACATGTATGGCCCGCAGGATGTTACTGGCCGTATTTTGCTGGAGGACAGTCTCGATATCGGTGGCAGAAAGTGGGTGGTTCGGTACTGGCCAACGCCGTCATATCTAGCGGCCCACCGAGGTTGGCAGTCGTGGGGGGTATTGGCGATAGGTCTGTTGTTTACCAGTTTAATGGGCGCGTTTTTGTTGGCCATGACTGGGCGTTCATACTCCGTGGAAAATTTGGTGCAACGCCGCACGGCGGAGCTGAGAGGTATTTTGTCCACGGCGATCGAGACGATTATTACCCTGGATGCCAGTGGAAAGGTAGAAAGTGTCAATCCTGCCGGTGAAGCACTGTTCGGCTATTCCTCTAACGAGTTGACAGGCAAGTCTATTCTCGGTGTTATTCCGGATTTGTTTTCTGCGTCTGGCGACAATACCGGTACTGCAAAAACACTTTCGCTTGCGAGTGAGCGTCGTGACACCTATGCGGTAAAAAAAGACGGTAGCAAAATTCCGATTGAAATGGCTGTGAGTGCAGTTTCTCTGGTCGACAGAACCATTTTCACCGCGATTATTCACGATTTGACCGAACGGAAAAAAGTCAACCGCATGAAGGATGAGTTTGTATCTACGGTTAGCCATGAATTGCGTACGCCGCTCACATCCATCAGTGGTTCGCTGGGATTGATTTTAGGCGGTGTATTGGATAACGAACCGGATAAAATACAACACATGATGAAGATCGCTGCTGAAAATTGTGAACGACTGACCCGGCTAGTCAATAATTTGCTGACATTCAATAAAATCACCTTGTCAGAAAATTCGTTGAATCTGCGCATCATGCCGGTCAACGCATTGATTGATCATGCCCTTGTTGTCAATCAAGGGTATGCAGCAAAATATGGTGTGAGCTTTAACTGGACGCCGGTGGATAATGACATCAACGTCAACGTTGATGAAGACAAGATGATTCAGGTTCTGTCCAATATTTTATCGAATGCGGTGAAATATTCACCAACAGCGGGCGCGGTCGTTGTGTCAGTGCGACCCTCTGCAACGGAAGTTCGAATTTCGATTGCTGATTCCGGCCCCGGAATTCCCGTAGAGTTTCAGCAGAAAGTGTTTGAACGATTTTCCCAGGCGGATTCCAGTGACACGCGTCGTGTGGGTGGAACAGGTTTAGGGACATCGATTGCAAAGTTGTTGGTAGAGCAGCATGGTGGGCGCATCAGTTTTGTCAGCCAGCCGGGACAGGGAACTACTTTCCATATCGACTTGCGGATTGTGAACAGTCAAGGCGAGACAGGCGACCAGTTTGCTATGCCATCAAAAGCTGCGTAATGTAATTGTAGGCGTGCGATATTAGTTTTGCATCGTTGGATGATGTGGCAGAACCTGGATGTCAATGCTGCTCAGGTGTTGGTGAATGCGTTGACGATATTTCACCGGCCACCAGTCGTACAAGAAAATTTGTATCGGTCGCCACATCGAAACCCAGCCGATAATCAGTAAGCCTTCCTCGATTAAATCCCGCAACGTGCCTTCGCCAAAGTGATGTAAGGTAGTGCGCAGCGCCAGGCACAATGTCAGAAACGAGATGCCGACCAGCAAACTAAATCGCCCCTGTTGCAACACCGAGCGTAACTGACGCCGACTGCCAAGCGCACGATAGGCAAAATAATGATGCACGGCGTCGCGAATGCTGCGTGCCTGTGCGCTGTCCACTTCATCGCTGGGCAAGTAAATGCAAATGCGCATGGGCGTTTTGATGTGTAGTTCTTCAACCGCCTCGACGATGTAGGCTTCCGCATCTTTATCGATGTCTTTTTCATGGAAGGGGGAGGGATCGAGCGAGTTGAATAATTGGCGAGGATTTTTTAGAAAAATCTCGATCAGGTAGACGTTGTCCTGTTGCCGGTACTGCGAGCGTGTTTCGTGCTTGGCCATGCTGACTGCCTTTACGCAAATGTGGTTGCACATGGGTCTGGTTAACTATACCTGTTGCCGCGATTGGGCACCATGATTTGCGTTCCCTGATATAATTGCGAACCTTGCATTTTTTGATTAAACAATGACCAATTACATCCAAGCCATTTTACTGGACATGGACGGCGTGCTTTATCACGGTGAGAAAGCCATTGCCGACGCCGTGGAATTTATGGCGGCGATTGCGCATTTGCCGCACGCGTTCATCACCAATAATCCGATCAAAACGCCGGATGAAATCGCCGATCGTTTGCAGCGTTTGGGGTTTGTGCGACCGGATGAGACGCAAATTGTTACTTCGGCACAGGCGACGGCGTTGTGGTTGGGGCAGCAGAAGAAAAATTTCCGCTATTTCGCCGTGGGCGGTGCCGGATTGCATCAGGCGCTGGCGGAAGTCGGCACGCCGTGTAGCGAAGCGGCTGATTTTGTGGTGATCGGCGAGGGTGAGGGTATCGACTTTGCGACGATTACCACTGGCGTGAATTTGATTCTAAAACACGGCGCACGCCTGATTTGCACCAACCCAGATCACAGCGTCGATGCCTACATTGACGGTCAACATCGTGTTCTACCCGGCGGTGGCGCACTGGTCGCACCGTTTGCCATCGCTGCCGAAGTTGAGCCGGTATTCATCGGCAAACCCCATGCGCTGTTGTACCAAATGGCGTTGCAGCGGCTGGGGATGACGGCGCAGCAGTGTCTGATGATCGGTGATCGCCCTGACACCGATATTGCCGGCGCAGCGGCGCTGGGAATGCGCACGGCGCTGGTGCGAACCGGGCGGTTCCTTCCGGGCGCGGCCCTGCCGACCCATTTGCCCGCCCCGGATTGGGACGTGGACAGTCTGAAAACGCTGCAGGCAATGCTGGTTTTGGCGTAATTGTCTGCGATTCGCGGCGGCAAATAGGGTACACTACGCGCTTTTTTGGCTTCCAAAGCAGTTAATCTCGGGATCATCATGTTAACCAGTGCGAATATCACCATGCAGTTCGGGGCTAAGCCCTTGTTTGAAAACGTCTCAGTCAAGTTTGGCGATGGCAATCGCTATGGCCTGATTGGCGCCAATGGTTGCGGTAAATCGACGTTCATGAAGATTTTGGGCGGCGATCTGGCGCCCACGGCTGGCAACGTCAGCAAGGACCCGGACGAGCGCTTGGGTAAGCTGCGCCAGGACCAGTTTGCGTTTGAGCAGTTTTCGGTCATCGACACGGTCATCATGGGCAACGCCGACCTGTGGGAGATCAAAAAAGAGCGGGATCGCATTTACTCGTTGCCAGAGATGAGCGAGGAAGACGGCATCAAGGTCGCCGAGCTGGAAGGCGTATTTGCCGAGCTGGACGGCTACACCGCTGAGGCGCGTGCTGGCGAACTGCTGCTGGGTCTGGAGATTCCGGTGGATCAGCACTACGGCCCGATGAGCGCCGTGGCGCCGGGCTGGAAGTTGCGCGTATTGTTGGCGCAGGCGCTGTTCGCTGATCCGGAAATACTGCTGCTGGACGAGCCGACCAACAACCTGGACATCAACACCATCCGCTGGCTGGAAAATATTTTGAACCAGCGTAATTCGACCATGGTGATTATTTCGCACGATCGTCACTTCCTGAACAGCGTCTGCACCCACATGGCGGATCTGGATTTCGGCGAGTTGCGCGTTTATCCCGGCAACTACGATGACTACATGCTGGCTTCCACCCAGGCGCGTGAGCGTCTGTTGTCGGACAATGCCAAGAAAAAAGCTCAAATTGCCGAACTGCAAACCTTTGTGTCACGTTTCTCTGCCAACGCATCCAAAGCCAAACAGGCGACTTCGCGTGCCAAGCAGATTGATAAAATTAAACTGGACGAAGTCAAACCCTCCAGTCGTATGAGTCCATTCATTCGGTTTGAGCAGGACAAGAAACTGCACCGTCTGGCGCTGGAAATTGAACACCTGAGTGCAGGTTATGGCGATCAGTTGTTGTTCAAGGATCTCAGCCTGTTTGTCGAAGTTGGCGAGCGAGTGGCGGTGATCGGTGCCAACGGTATCGGTAAATCAACCTTCATGAAAACCTTGGTGGGTGATTTGGCACCCGCCAAGGGCGTGGTGAAATGGTCGGAGAATTCCACCATCGGTTACTACGCCCAGGATCATGCCCATGACTTTGCCGACAATCAGAAATTGTTTGAATGGATGGCACAATGGGCTCGCGCTGGCGACGACGACCAGTATATTCGCGGCACGCTGGGTCGCATGCTGTTTGGGCGTGACGATCTGGAAAAACGGGTAAAAGTGCTGTCCGGTGGTGAGCAGGGGCGCATGTTGTTTGGCAAATTGATGCTGCAGCGTCCCAATATTCTGGTGATGGACGAACCGACCAACCACTTGGACATGGAATCGATCGAAGCCTTGAACCTGGCGCTGGAAAATTATCCCGGCACCTTGATTTTTGTCAGCCATGACCGCGAGTTTGTGTCGTCGCTGGCGACACGGGTGATCGAAATCAAGCCCGACCGTATTGTTGACTACAAAGGCACCTACGAGGAATATCTGCGTAGTCAGGGCGTGGAAGGCTGATCATCTAACCGGTTCCCTTTCTCGCATTGAAAAGCCCCGTTCGCGCAAGCAACGGGGTTTTTTTTGGGGTCGTGGAAGAGGTAAAGGGGAGTGTATTAGCTACAGTTATCCAATATGATGCAAATGGCTACATATTACGCAAAATATTTGGGCTTAAGCTGTTGCACCAGAGGTAAGTTTTTTTGCAAAACTGTCGAAAATATCTCTACGCGGCGCTTTTTGTACTTTGGCCTTTAATCATTGGATATTCATGTCAGACTTATTGCGGATACTGAAGCGATATCTGCCAGCGTTGGTGCTGGCGATCTTCGGAATACTGCTGTCAATTTACGGCTATTTTTATGCTGCTGGGCTGGATGTGGCGCGTGCCTATGATTATTACAATCGCTGGGCCGATGAACGCCTGGATGAGATTAACCACAATATTACTCGGGAACTTGACCGGCTTAATACCGTGTCCGCTTATTTTGATGCGACATCAACAATAGAAAAAGCCCAATTTGATCTTTTCGTACAGCAGGTCACGGGTGAAAAAAGCACCTATCAGGCCATCGAGTGGATACCTGTTGTGCCTCGCGAAAAGCGGGCCTCGTTTGAGCGTGAAGCCTCCAGGGCATATCAGGCCCCCTTTGGAATTAAGGAACGTGATGCAGACGGCAACATGATGACCGCAGGTCAGCGTGATTTTTATTACCCGGTGTATTTTGTCTATCCACTGGAGGGTAATGCCGCCGCGGTTGGTTTTGATTTGGGATCGAACGCGGCGCGTCTGGCGGCGCTGGAGCAAGCGCGTGACAGCGGCGTCACGGTGGCAACACCGCGAATTTCTCTTGTCCAGCTCAAGAAAAATAACCTGGGTATCCTATTGTTTACTCCTGTGTATAAACACGGGCACCCCGTTGCGACGGTCGAACAGCGCCGCCAGCACATTCTCGGTTTTGTGCTGGGGGTAATGCGTGTTACTGACATGATCGATGAATTTTCCATGGCGCCACGCTACAAACCAGCCGGCATCGATGTGTATTTGTTTGACCTGACGAATGAACAAGACTCGTTTATGTACGTTCATTCATCGCGGATTCGCGAGAAACGTGATGCGCCGGTTTTGTCGTTCGAGCAGGCAACGCAAGGACTGCATAGTTTGCAGGAGCGGGAGATTGGGACTCGTACCTGGGCGTTGGTGACGCGGCCAGTGGACCCTGAATTTACAAGCTCCCTGACAAATCAGCGTTGGTTTTTGCTGTACGGTGGTCTGTTTTGTACGCTGATTATTGTCATTCAACTTGTGTTTGCCGCACGTCGCCGCCTGGCGGTTGAAAATCTGGTTATCGAAAGAACCCGACAATTGGAGGAAACAATCAATACGGCCAAGCAAGAGGAAATGCGTTTGCGTGCAGTGTTGGAAAACTCTGCTGAAGGCATTATTACCATCGATGGTTTGGGAAATATCACCAGTGCCAATGCTGCCGCGCAAAGTTTGTTTGGATACAGCCTGGATGAATTGCTGGGCAAGAATATTTCCATGCTGATTCCTCCCGACGAGCGAAGTGCGCATGATAAATATCTTGCGCAATCTCAGTTGCATGCCTCGAAAGTAATTAACCAGGCCAGAGAGCTGTTTGGCTATCGCAAAGATGGTCATCGTTTCCCCATGGAACTGAATGTGTCGGCGATGACATTAAACGGCCAGCGCGCCTACATCGGTTTGATGCGTGATATTTCCGAACGTAAAAAAGTAGAAGTACGTAAAACTGAATTCATTTCAACGGTCAGTCATGAACTGCGCACCCCTTTGACCTCAATCAAAGGTTCGCTGGGATTGGTGTTATCGGGGGCATTTGGTGAATTGCCTGAAAAGGTTCACAACCTGGTGGAAATTGCCAATGTCAATTGTGAAAGGCAGATTGCACTGGTGAACGACCTACTGGATATGGAAAAAATTTTTGCCGGTAAAATGCAATATCAAATGAAGCCCATTTTCCTCAATGATGTGGTATTGCAGTCTTTGGTGAGCAATGCGGGCTACGGTGAAAAGTATGGTGTGAAATTTGAACTGGTGGGAAGTATTGTTTCCGCCAAAGTGTTTGGCGACACAGGCCGGTTAATCCAGGTGATGTCGAATTTACTGTCCAATGCCGCAAAATTTTCACCGAAAGATGGCGTAGTCGAGGTTATGCTGAGAGAAGAAAATGGAACGCATTACCGTGTCAGCGTACGTGACTTTGGGGCAGGGATTCCTGACGCGTTTAGAAAAAATATTTTCGACCGGTTTAGTCAGGCAGATTCATCGGACACGCGCCAGAAAGGTGGTACTGGTCTTGGATTGAGCATCAGCAAGGCCATCATTACCGACCATCAGGGACATATTGATTTTGAATCCGTAGAAGGTAAGGGAGCCACCTTTTATTTTACGCTGCCCAAGTACAACGAGCGAATTGGGTAAAGTTGTCAGGTTTGGGCGAAGTTGCCATTGCCAGTCTAACCGACAGGCAATGGCAATCAGGCAAACTATTCGATAGTCGCGTTGTGATACACTTTTTGTACGTCGTCGCAGTCATCCAGCAACGCCATAAATTTTTCAAACAGCGCAACATCGTCACCAGTGATGGTCGTCATTTCGTGCGGCAGGAAGGTGATTTCATCAACTTCAAAATCAGCACTTTCACCCAGCAAATTGGTTAACGCGGTTTTGGCTTTGAAATATTCGGTGGGTGGCGTCAACACTTCAATGCTGCCGTTGGCAGATTCAATGTCGCTAACATCCACGTCGGCTTCCATGAGCGCTTCCAGTACTTGTTCTTCGTTGTCGCCCTTAAACAGGAATACAGCGCGGTGATCAAAACTGTGAGCAACCGCACCTGGTGCGCCGATTTTGGCTTTGGCCTTGATGAAGCACTGGCGAACGTCGCCATAGGTGCGATTGTTGTTGTCAGTCAAGCAGTCGACGATGACGTTGCAACCACCAGGACCGAAGCCCTCGTAGCGAGCGGGTGCGAAATCTTCACCCGCGCCGCCCTTGGCTTTTTCAAGGGCTTTTTCGATGATGTGTCCAGGCACTTGGTCTTTCTTGGCCTTATCCATCAAGCTGCGCAGTGTTAAGTTGTTGTTGGGGTCCAAGCCGCCGTTTTTGGCACAGACATAAATTTCACGTCCATAGCGGGAGTAAACTTTGGCCTTCATGACGGATGTTTTGGCCATGGCCGCTTTGCGGACTTCGAATGCTCTACCCATAACGTACTCTTGTCGAATCGGTTGAAATTAAGTGTTGAGATTTTGAAGGAAGCAGGAGGGTGAATCAATAGCAGCCGGGGAGGAATCCGGTGAAGGATCGGGTTTTGACCGTTTTTTGAGCAGATTGGCGCCAGTTTGCTGCTGGCGCCTTTGAAGGTTTAGAGCTTGGTTATTTTTTCCAGCACGGCTTGGGCGTGACCATCGGCATTGACGCCATATTCCACGTCGACCAGCAAGCCTTGCTTGTTGATGATGAACGTAGAGCGGACGATGCCCATTTTCTTGATGCCGTTCTTTTCTTTTTCCTGCCACACGCCGTAGAGCTCGCAGAGCTGGCCTTCCGGGTCTGACACGAGCTGAACTTTCAGGTTGTACTTGTCCATGAAGGCGCGGTGGCTGTCGCAGGAGTCTTTGCTGACACCGAGGACGACAGTATCTGCCGCCGCAAATTGATCGGCGAGGGCGGTAAATTGATTGGCTTCCAGGGTGCAGCCAGGAGTGTCATCTTTTGGGTAGAAGTAGAGAACGACATTTTTCTTGCCGGCGTATTGCGCCAGGCTCAGTGGTTGTTTGTCTTGATTTGACAGGGAAAATGCCGGGGCTTGGGTGTTTGTCGTCAGCATAAAAACCTAGTTGAATAGTTGGATAAAGTGTTATCTTGGCCCAGCTCGACTCAAACCGCAAGACAAGTTTGTGCGGCGATGAAAAACAACCGTAAAAATTTTTGAACCTATTTCTGCAGGCCACGGTCATACATGGCATTAACGATTTTTAAGGAGGGACCAACATGAGTGACAAAAAGCTAGGATACATCGTTGCGATTGTGATTGGCGGGCTGATCGGCCTGTTCTTTTTGCGCTACATGGATATTTATCCTGGCAATTAGACTTGTGGGGTCAAATGAAAAAGCCAGCGTGTTAGGCGCTGGCTTTTTTTTGTCCGTAAGTTTATGCGGTTATATTAGCTGGCGCCTTTGTTGGCCACGACCGGCGTAGTGCGATTGAGTCTGATTTGATCGGCAAGCACGCTGGCAGCTTCACGCAGTTTGATATTCTCCAGTTCCTCTTTTAACTTGTCATCCACAGAAGTATCACCTTCCTCGTCGATGTTTTCCTTGTCCAAAGCGGGTAAGCCACGCGAGAGGCGGAAGCGGTTAAGGCGATCATGGCGTGCAGATTCCTGGGCAATACGTTCTTTTTCACGCGCGGATTTTTTCAACGAGACTGATTTTTTATCCAACACGTCTCTTAGCTCTTTGTCTTGAGCTACCAGTAAATCAAAGCCCGCATCGTTGGCAATGCGCTTGCTGTGCTCGTCTTTCAACACTTTAAGATCAGTGCGCAGACCGTTGATGCGTTGGAAGGGGGCTGGTTTGATGCTGGCCCAGGGCAGTGCATTTTCCAGAGCACGCTCACCCATTTCCTTGTTGTTGACCACGGGATAGGGGATGTCTGGTGTGACGCCTTCGTGCTGAGTGCTGTCACCGTTGACGCGGAAAAACTGCGCCATGGTGAGTTTGATTTGTCCCAGTTCGGTGTTGGTGGAACGGGTGAAACGGTTGAGGTCTATCACGGTTTGTACGGTGCCTTTGCCGTAGGTGGGCTCACCGATGATCAGGCCACGACCGTAATCTTTGATGGCGCCAGCAAAAATCTCCGAGGCAGAAGCGCTGTAGCGATCGACCAGCACTGCCATGGGGCCGTCATAGGCCACGCGGTTGTCTTCGTCACGATCTACCTGCAGGTTGCCGGTGTTGTCTTTGATCTGTACCACTGGGCCAGAATGAATGAACAGGCCAGTCAGGGCGACGGCCTCGGGCAGGGAACCACCACCGTTACCACGCAAATCGATAACGATACCATCGACGTTGTCTTTCTTGAGTTCGCTCAGCAAAATCTCGGTGTCGCGAGTAGTGGATTTGTAATCGTCGTCACCGCGTGCGTAGGCGTCAAAGTCCATATAGAACGTGGGCAGGGTGATAACGCCGATCCGGCGTTTATCTTTGCCTGCGCCAAGCTCCATGATGGATTTTTTGGCCTGTTGTTCTTCCAGTTTGATCTTGTTACGTACCAGGGTAATGATCTTGGTTGCGCCATCGGGACCGGCTGATTTGGGCAGTACCTGCAGGCGTACAACCGAGTCTTTCGGGCCGCGAATCAGTTCGACCACATCGTCTAGTCGCCAGCCGATGATGTCTTCCATTTCGCCGTTCTTGCCTTGGGCAACGCCGACGATTTTGTCGTCAGCACGCAGCAGACCACTGGAATCCGCCGGGCCGCCGGTAATGATGCGCTGTACCACGGTGTAATCGTCAACCCGCTGCAGTACTGCGCCAATCCCTTCAAGCGATAGACTCATGTTGATCTTGAAGTTCTCGGTATTGCGCGGTGAAAAATAGGACGTATGGGGTTCCAACGCCTGCAAATAGGCATTGATGAAAATCTCGTAAACGTCTTCAGCGCGGATTTCCTGGGAATAGGTTTTTATCCGCTCATAGCGCTTACGCAGGGTCTTTTTGAGCTCGTCAGGCTTTTTGCCGGCCAGCTGAAGACTGAGTACGTCGTTCTTTACCCGTTTACGCCAGATTTCGTTGAGTTCGGCTTCGTTCTTGGGCCACGCCATGTCGGAACGGTCAAAATCGAAACTTTCGTCACGGTTGAAGTCGAAATTTTGATCAAGTATTTTGATGGCGTAATTAGCGCGCTCAATGCGGCGCTCGTTGAATATCTCGAACATGTTGAACGCGGAGTCCAGCTTTCCTGTCTTGATGGCATCGTCCAGCAGCTTGCTGTAGCGCTGGAAAACAGCCACTTCTTTTTCCGTCAGGATGCTCTTGGTAGGGTCGAGACTTTTTAGATATTGCTCAAGGATTTGCTGCGACAGGGCGTCGTTCAGATGGGTCTTTTTGTAATGGTGCCGTTCGATCAGTTTGGTGATCAAAACGCTGGATAAACCATGCTCAGGCAATGGTTTAATCTCGGTAGCAGCCAGTGCAGCCTGCATAACGAACAGCTGAACAGCGATAAACAGGCTAGTGATAATTTTGATCATGGGATCCCTTCGGCGTACGGCGGCACTATAGCTCTTAAGACTATATCGAGCGTTTTTCTAATTATACAAGGTCAAGCATTGTATTTTTACACGCAAACTGTCTGCCAGGCCAGAAGAGGGGGCGTAAATAGTTATTTCTACACATGAATAGGCGCAGGATATTGACGTTTTCTATGATAACCGCCACACTCGGGGCATGATTAAGCCTGCGCAACTATTAACCACCACATTTTTCGCCCATCGCCGTCGTTGGGCGATGCGCCTGTTTGGGTTGGTGGCTGAGGGAGCGCGTTAGCGACGACAGATAAAAGAATCGTTTTTTCTGAGGCCACGGATCCAACAAAATCCGTGGCCTTTTTTTTGGCCTGGCGAAAAGAAAAGGAGTGAGTGAAATGTCGGTGCCGTTTGCGTATCTGGGGGTCATTTTGATCTGGTCAACTACACCGTTGGCGGTGAAGTGGAGCAGCGTCGGTGGCAGCTTTTTGTTTGGCGTGGCCAGCCGAAATGTGGTTGGTTTGCTGCTGGGCATGGCGCTGTTGCTGGCGTTGCGTATTCCCCTAACGATAAACAAACATGCCTGGCGAGCCTATGTTTCGGTAGGTGTCACTCTATATCTGGGACTGATGGGGGTATATTTTGGCGCGCAGTTTGTTCCATCGGGATTGATTTCGGTGCTGTATGGATGGACGCCGTTTTTTATCGCCGTGTTTGCCTTGCTGTGGTTTGGTGAGAACAATTTCAGCGTGGGCAAATCGTTTGGAATGCTGTTGGGGATAAGCGGTTTGGTAGTTATTTTTTCTGATTCACTGCAGTTGGGTGAATCAGCGTTGCTAGGGATAACTGCGGTACTGCTGTCGGTGGCAGTTCATGCGTTTGGCAGCTTGTGGTTCAAGCGCGTGCATGTGGAGGGACTGTCGGCTATGGCGGTTACCGTGGGTGGTTTGTGGGTGTCATTGCCGCTGTTTTTGCTCAGTTGGTGGTTGTTGGATGGCAGTGTACCCAGCGAGCCGCCGTCACGCACGATAGCGGCAATTGTTTATCTGGGAGTGTTTGGCTCGGTGTTGGGGGCGATGCTGTATTTCTATGCGCTACATCACCTTGGCGCGATGAGCATGTCACTGCTGACGCTGATTACGCCAGTGGCGGCATTGGTGCTGGGGGTGGTGGCAAACGATGAACACATTTCGACGGATACCTTGTACGGTGTCGCGTTGATTTTGTGGGGATTGGTGATGTTTCAGTTTGAGGGCATACGCCGGCGTTGGTCACTCTACAGAATGAGAGCCTGAGTATAAAAACCAAGGGGGCATGAGCCCCCTTGGTTTTTGATTAGCTGATCAAACTTTTCCAACCATCGTCTGGTTTGAATACGCCGCCATGCGATGATGCGAGGCGATCGAGACTGGAACTGTATTTCTCGAATCCCTGAGATTCGGCAAAATTGATCGGGCCACCACGGAAGGGCGCGAAGCCGGTACCGAAAATGACGCCCGCATCCAGGTGATTGCGATTTTCCACCACACCTTCACGCAGACAGGCGACGGCTTCGTTGACCATGCGACCAATCAGACGCTCGGTGATGTGCTGCAATTTGCTGGCGTTTGCACCACCGGCACCCACTTCATTTTTCTTGCCACCGCTGTAAGAGTAAAAGCCTTCACCGGATTTGGCGCCCAGTTTGCCGGCTTCCACCATTTTTTGCAGTGAAGAAGGTACTTCCAGGCCCAGTTCCTTACCCAGGATTTGCGCAACGTGCAGGCAAATATCCAGGCCAACGGTGTCTGCCAAATGCAGTGGTCCCATCGGCATACCGAATTTCAGCGCGGCATTGTCGATGTCGGCAATGGAAACGCCTTCTTCCTTGAGTTTGACCGCTTCCATCATGTATGGCATGAGGATGCGATTGACCAGGAAGCCTGGGGCGCTTTTCACTGGCAGTGGCAGTTTGCCAATTTGCGCGGCAAACGCACCAACACGCGTAGCGGTATCGGCGTCGGTGTTGTCGGCGGTGACAATTTCAATCAATGGCATTTGTGCGACGGGATTGAAAAAGTGCAAACCTACCAGGCGTTCAGGTTTTGCCAAGGTTTTGCTCAGCACTTCCAGTGGAATACTGGAGGTGTTGGTGGTGAGCAGTGCATTGGGTTTCATCTTCGGTTCAAGTTGGGCGTACAAACCTTGCTTGGCTTCGATGTTTTCGACAATGGCTTCGACAATCACATCGGCCTTGGGAATGCCGTGTCCGTGTATGTCGGGAATCAATCTATCCATCGCCGCGATAATGCCCAGGCGATCGCCTTTCATTTTTTTGCTGAACAGTTTGTGCGCACGGCCAATGGCCTTACCCAGATTTTCCGCATGGCGATCTTGCAGTGTTACCGTCAAGCCGCGCAATGCGCACCACGCAGCAATGTCACCACCCATGACACCGGCACCGATCACGTGTACGTGTTTGGGTTTGCCTATTGATTTCAAATGTTCGGGCAGTTTGCCCAGATTTTTTAGTTGTTCACGCAAGAAGAACACTTTGACCAGATTTCTGGACGTGTCGCCCGTGACCAGTTTGGCGACCGAGCGTGCTTCTTCTTCCATCATCTTGCGTGGATTGTCCATGTACTTTTTCCACAGTTTGATGATGGCATAAGGCGCAGGGTAGTGGTCTTTTGGCGCTTTTTGTGCGACCTGTTTGCGCATCATGGACGCCAGTATGGGGCGAACCAAGGCATGATTGGTAAATTTGAGCATGCCTTTAAGCTGCTTGCGCTTGGGCTTTTCCAGTACCACTTGCAGTGCTGCTGTCAGGAAATGACGCGTGGGAACTGCATAATCGATGACGCCCATTTTGGCCGCTTTGCGTGCGTCCAGCGTTTTGCCGGTCAACATCAAATCCATGGCGTTGGGCGCGCCGATCAGTGGTGGCAAACGCACTGTGCCACCAAAACCCGGGTGAATGCCCAGTTGTACTTCGGGCAAACCAATGCTGGTTTTGGGGCCGTCATCGGCAATACGATAATTACAGGCCAGCGCCAGCTCGGCACCGCCACCCATGCAGAAACCGTGAATCAGTGCCACGGTGGTGCAGGGCATGGATTCGATTTTGTTCAGCACATTTTGGCCACGGCGGATATGGTTTACCGCGTGTTCAAAGTTTTCAATTTTGGTGAATTCCTTGATGTCTGCACCGGCAATAAAACCGTTGGCTTTGTCGGACAGAAAAATAATGCCCTTGGGTTTTTGTTTTATTGCATCATCAAGCAGCGCATCCAGTTCTTCGATGACCGGTACACAGAGCACGTTGGCTGCTGCATCCTGCTGATCAAGATGCAGCCACCACACGCCGTGTTCATCAACTTTTCTTTTCCAGTGTTTTAATGCATTCAAGTCCGTCATGGGTATACTCCTATTCGCGTTCGATCAACAAAGCACCGCCTTGACCACCGCCAATGCACAGACTGGCGATACCGCGTTTGCTGTTGGTGCGTTTGAGAATATGAGCAAGGTGCAAGGTGATACGCGCACCGCTTGCGCCGACTGGGTGGCCGACACTGACGCCGCCGCCATCGACATTGAGTCGGTCCATCGGGATTTCGCCGATAGGTTTATCGCGACCGAGAAAATCGCGGCAATACTGTTCGCTCATCCACGCTTCGCGGCAGGCGAGTACCTGGGTGGCGAAGGCTTCGTTGATTTCCCAGTAATCGACATCTTTAATCGACAATTTATTGCGATCAAGAATTGGTGTCATCGCATACGCTGGACCCAAGCCCATTTCGGCGGGATCCAGCCCCGACCATTGAGCATCCGTGATGCGAGCCAGCACTGGCAGCTTGTGATCGCGCACGGCTTTTTCGCTGGCCAGAATCAACACGGCTGCACCATCGGTGACTTGCGCGCTGTTGCCCGCAGTGACTTTACCAAAGTGGCGGTCAAACACGGGCTTGAGCTTTGCCAATCCAGGCAGATCGCTGTCGCGACGCACGCCATCGTCTTCTTTGTACAGGTTGCCTTTGCTGTCGAAAATATCGACGATCTCGTCAGCCAAATAACCTTCGTCCTGTGCCTTGGCCAAACGATGATGGCTGTGCATGGAGTAAGTGTCCATGGTGACACGATCGATATGGAACCGATGTGCCAGATTTTCTGCGGTTTGTCCCATGGACAGGCCGTTGGTTGGATCGGTTAATCCGCGCAGCAGGCCGATGATGGGTTTCAAATGTGGGCCACGGAGCTTGGCAACCATTTTGATTTTGTCCATGGCGGTTTTGGCGCGGCTAAAGTCAGCCAACCAATTCACCATCAGCAGATTGAGCAGGATGGGTGCATGGCTCATGGATTCAACGCCGCCGGCCAGAATCAGATCAGAGCGCCCTGTGGCAATATTTTGCGCGGCGCAATCCAGCGCCTGCATCCCGGAGGCGCAGTTACGTTGCACTGTCCAGGCGGGAGTGCGTTCACCACAGCCAATGCGTAATGCCAGAATACGTGCAATATTGGCTTCGTCAGCGTTGGGCATAACACAGCCCATGATGACTTCATCGAATGCAGTCGCATCAAATGGCATTCTGTCCACGAGAGGGCGTGCTGCAGAAACTGCAAGGTCGGCAGCAACAAAGGCTCCAGGCTTTCCTTTTGCCTTTAGAAACGGTGTGCGTGCACCATCAACAATAAAGACTTTGTTACCTTGTAGATTGGAACTCAACGCCATGATCCTTCTCCTAGGACTTTGGATTTAGTTTGAATGCATCGGGCGCAAAGTCGTCAACCTTTATAACTTCCTTGCGAAGAACGTCGTATTCATCATAGAAGGCTTTTTCGCTTTCAGTAATGAGGTTCTTGCGTACTGCATCCTCAAGCATTTCGGACATGACTCGGCCGGAAATTTCACCTTCCTTGCGGGCACGGAACAGTTTGCGCTCCAGTTGATCGACCTGATCAGACATACGCAAAGCAGCTTCCATCCGTCCCACTTGATCGGTGGTGTTTTTGGGTACGAACACACCTTTGGTGAGGCGATCTCTGGCTTCTGAATCGTTGAGAATAATGCGCGCAACCTTGCGGCCCAAATTGTCGCTGGGTGGTGTAAAGCGGCGACCAGTGGGGAAGACGAACACGCGCAGCGCCAAGCCCAGTGCCTTGCTCGGCAAATTGTTGAGAATGCCGTCCAGGGCTTGCTGAATTTCAAACAGATTTTGTTCACACGCCCAACGTACCAGTGGCAGATCCGCGCTGGGGAAACCCTGATCTTCGTAGCGCTTAAGCGTGGCCGAGGTCAGATAGAGCAAGCCCAACACGTCAGCCAGGCGACCAGACAATTTTTCCTTGCGCTTGAGTGCGCCGCCCAAGGTCAGCATTGCAAAATCCGAGACCATGGCGAATGCCGCACTGAAGCGGGTGAGTTGTTGGTAGTAGTGTTTGGTTTCCTTGTGATCGGGAACATTGGCGCCCATCCCGTTGGTCAAACCAAAAATCAGCGAACGTGACATGTTTGACACCGTGAAATTGATATGGCGCCAGAACAAACTGTCAAAATCGGCACTTGCACGGGCGTGGTCTGAATCCTGTGCTGCCAGCATTTCTTTGAAAATGTACGGATGGCAACGAATTGCACCTTGACCATAAATGATCAGCGAACGGGTAAGAATATTCGCGCCTTCCACCGTGATACTGATGGGAATCGCGTGATAGAGCTTGCCCAGAATATTATGCGGGCCCAAACAAATGGCTGAACCGCCCTGAATGTCCATGGCGTCATTGACTGCACGACGCATGCGTTCGGTCAGTGTGTATTTGAGGATGGCCGAAATTACCGATGGACTTTGGCCTGCATCCAATGCATCTGCAGTCAAGGTACGCGCTGCATCCATCATATAGGTGTAGCCGGCCATGCGTGCCAGGGGCTCTTCGATGCCTTCGAAATAACCAATCGGTGTTTTGAATTGTTTACGAATGCGTGCGTATGCACCCATGGACAAGCTGGAGAACTTTGCGCCGCCTACACTTAGTGCGGGCAGTGAAATGGATCGACCCGCTGCCAAGCATTCCATCAACATGCGCCAGCCTTTGCCGGCTTGTTGCTGACCACCAATGACCCAGTCCATGGGGATAAACACATCTTTACCCCAGTTTGGTCCATTTTGGAACGCGATTGCCAAGGGATAGTGACGGCGACCAATGTTGACACCCGGGTGATTGGTGGGGATCAGTGCGCAGGTAATACCCAGATCTGCCTGTTCACCGATGAGGTGCTCAGGGTCATAGAGTTTGAATGCCAAACCCAACACTGTCGCGACCGGGCCCAGGGTGATGTAGCGTTTGTCCCAGGTGACGCGTATGCCGAGCACATCTTTTTGGCCGTTGAAATCCTGGCGGCAAACAATGCCGGTATCTGGTATTGAGCTGGCGTCACTGCCGGCTTCCGGTGAGGTCAGCGCAAAGCAGGGAATGTCGTCACCCTTGGCCAAACGTGGCAGGTAGTGATTTTTTTGCGCATCGGTGCCGTAGCGCAGCAACAGTTCGGCTGGGCCAAGCGAGTTGGGTACCATCACTGTCACGGCAGCGGCAACGCTGCGACTGGAGATTTTCATGACCACTTCAGAGTGGGCGCGAGCCGAGAAGTGGTGACCACCGTATTCCTTGGGAATGATCATGCCGAAGAAGCCGTTGTCCTTGATGAATTTCCAGACTTCGGGGGGCAGATCATTTAAATCTGTATTGATCTTCCAGTCATCCAGCATGGCGCACAGTTGTTCAACCGGGCCATCAATGAAGGCTTGCTCTTCTTTTGTCAGGCCGGGACCGTGAAATTCCAACAGCTTTTTCCAATCAGGATTGCCGCTGAACAAGTCTCCATCCCACCAAACCGTGCCGGCTTCCAGCGCGTCTTTTTCTGTTTGCGACATGGAGGGGAGCGCACGACGGAAAAATGCCAGCATGGGATTGGATATCAAATTTTTGCGCAAGGTCGTCTGGTTGAAGATGACGCCGATGATCAAGGTACTCAGCCATAAAATGGCGAGGATCAGCGGAGACGTTTTGACGAAGAAGGTGATGAATAGCAGCGTCACACCCAGGCCCACGGTCCATCCACCAAATCCTACCCGTTTAAAGCCAAGGGCAAGGAAGGCTACAAAAAATATGGCTAGCGCTAACATAGTGGTTCGGCCTCCACAGCCGGATAATTGTCAGTCGTAATTTCTTTGAGGTATTAATGTAACTTTGACAGTTATTGCCTTAACTTTATGTTTGTAAAGCGGCGCTAAAGTCTGGTCACGGCAATCCTCCTACATAGCGGCATTCAATTAAAAATCATTAGCTTAACGGTTAGTGTTAAGTGGGCAATATTTGTTCCAGAGCCTCGTCAAGCTGGCGCGGTTGAATGTAATAATGGGGCGAAAATCGCAAAGCGCCATGACGAAGCGCGCACATCACGCCTCGGCTCATCAGACGACGATACACGATTTCCTGATCACTCTGTCTAACTTTAAACGAGACTATGCCCAGAAATCGATCGGATTGGGGATCTGAAACCAATTCCAGTCGCCGGTCAGCCGAGATACGATCCATCAAATAACGTGCATTGTCACGTACGGCGCGCTCGATCGTGGGCAAGCCAACGCTAAGCAATAAATTCAAACTGGCCTGCAGCGCATGGATGCCCAGCATATTGGGGCTGCCACACTCAAAACAGCGTGCGCTCTTGGCGGGTGTCCAGTCCTGGCGGTCATAGTTGCCGACATCATCAATCATGTGCCAACCAAATTGCGTCAAGCGC
>JAOUHV010000039.1 GCA_029884425.1 Gammaproteobacteria bacterium | reverse complement strand
TATGAAAATTTCGTCTGTTTCAACTCTGTTTTCCTATGGAGCAGTTTCTCAGTCATCATTGCCACGGCAATATCTGACCGACTCGGCGGCAAATGTTGCCGATACTGTCCGTATTTCAAACGCCGCGCGCGAAGCATTTTCTGCATCGCAATCGGCTGGTGATAGCCAGGCGATCGAAACACGTCTTGCGCAAATTAAAACTAAGGGGGCGATGAGCCGCACCCAGGAAGAGCATGATTTTGTACTTGCCAATGACCAACGCTGGGCTGACATAAGGGCGCAAGAGAGCTGGCCTGACCATTTGACTGCCGATGATCTGGATTATGTGCAAAAAGCCGGCGGACTGGTGAATACGATGGCCATGTTAAGTGATGATGAGAAAGCCTTGTATGACAAAGCGGTCGCGGCTGGTAATGAGGGTGCAGTTAGTGGTTTGACGATGATTGCGATGACGCGAATGATAGGGCCGGAAGCGGGTGGTGAGAATGGAGAAAGCTATAACCCGCTGACAACCAAAATAACAGCGGCCAATATTGAAAAATATTTCAGTCACAGCATTATTGATGCTACTGGCGAGGCGCAATCAAAATTTCAGTCTCTGAAAAAGTTCCTGAATGAGAACTCAATAACGGCGGCTTGATTTTAAACCATAACAACTTCAAGAGGTGTGTTATGTCGATAAGCGGGATCAATACAAATCGGGTGATGCAGTTATATGCCAAGAATGAGGTGGTAACCATTGTTGCAGTGCAACAGCCGCAGATGAGCGATAATGCAAACCAGGCATATGCTGATAAATTCGAATTTTCTGCGCATGCACTGGATATGTTGCGACGTCGCGAACTAAGCGCGGATGAACGGGATCAGTTTGGTAATATTTTGCAGCGTGCAGAGCAACAGCAAGCGCAGAATAACCCGGCGGCGTTTTTGAATTCGCTCAGTCAGGCAGAATTGAAGGTTGTGCAAAAGGCGCATTCCCTGGCATTTGACATTAAAATATCCACTTTGAACAACGAGGGAGCTGCGAATCTGTTGCAGCAACCAGGTAGTGAAAAAGATTTTAACGATGATGGTTTCGTTGCCATCGGCGAAGCCTACACCTGGCGATTCCCGCCACCCAATGCACCCGCATCAGTCCATCAGGCTTGGCAGGAAGCCGGCGGCAACTTGAGTGAAGAGGATAAACTCACCATCAGCGGTCGCTTCATGCTCGAAACAACCTTTGCCAACGTGAAATTTGATCACTCCGGCAAGCCAATCGGATTTTTTGGGCCAGGTGAGCCGGAATTCAAAAATCCATTTTCCCAGCCGGGCTATAGTTATACCGATTCATTGAATAAACATATCGAAGCATTGGCCTTTAAGGAGCAGCGCGGTGGTATGTCTAATTCAGAATATCAATTTTTACAGAAAGAAAAAGTGTTCTTGTCCGAACTGATGGAGGCCTATCAGAAGCATTCAGTGGGTTAATGAGCCTAGCGAGCGTGCAGCGGGCGGAAATGATCGGCCAATTTTTCACGCAGCGCGTTGGTGCATGCTACAGTATTGCCTTAAGTATTGGCGCTGATTGATAAATGAATGGATTGATTCTGCTCGACTGGGGAAACACGCTGATGCGTGATGATCCCACGGCCCGTGGGCCGATGTGTGACTGGCCCAGCGTGCACGCGATGCCGGACGCCGAGGCTGCGCTGCGCTACATGGCCAGTCATGTTCCGCTGGCCCTGGCCAGTGGTGCTCGGGATTCGGATGCGGCGCAGATTCGCCGGGCGTTGGCGCGGGTCGGGCTGGATCAATGGTTTGAGCGGATTTTTGTCGGCAGCGAAATCGGTTGTGGAAAGTCGGCTGAATTTTATCGCCGTATCGCCGCCGAGCTGTCGTTAGCGCCATCCCGCGTGGTGATGATTGGTAATGATTTGCAACAGGATGTGCGCAGTGCACGCGAGGCAGGCATGTACGCCTGTTGGGTGCCCGATAATGGGGCGACGACCGCCGATGAACCACGTTTAACCCTGCAACAGGCGGCACAGCGCGCAGTGGCGTGGCTCGCAACAATCTAAATTCCGCACAGTTTTGATCGAGGTGAAATTTGAATTTTTTGGCGCATGCACTGCTGGCCGGTGATGATCCCGCGTTGATTGTCGGCGGCGTGGTGGGTGACTGGATCAAAGGGCGGCTGCCTGCCGGATTGCCAGACGATTTGGCGCACGGCGTCGCATTGCATCGCGCCATCGACAGTCACGCCGAAACGCACGCTGCATTCAAGCAAAGTCGGGCGCGTATCAGTGTCGAGCGTCGACGTTATGCGGGAGTGCTGGTGGATGTTTTTTACGATCATCTGTTGGCCAAGCATTGGCAAACCAGACATACACAACCTCTCGCACAATTTTGTGCTGAAGTGTATGGCCACATCGAACATCGCTGGCAGGATTTACCGCCAGAATCTCACCCCGCACTGCGCGTAATGATGCGCGAAAATTGGTTGCAAAGTTATGTCGAGCTGCAGGGCATTGCGCAAATTCTGGCGCGGATGTCACTCCGGGTGCGTCAACCTGATCAATTGTTGGCTGGCGAACACGAATTTATCCGCCACGCCGAAGGTTTGAAGGCTGATTTTGATCACTGGCTGGCCGATGCCGAATCATTTTGCGCACAATGGCGGGCAGCGCGACAAAATTAATTTGTCATTGTTGCACCGCGTCGCCGCAGCGACATTGCCATCGCGGTGAAGGTGCTGACGATGGCCAGACTCCAAACCACCGCTGCGCCCGAGGGCAAATCAAATATGGCCGAGGCGATCAGACCAGCAAGATAAGCCAGCGCGCCAATGCCGTAGGCAATCCACAGTTGATTGGATTGCGCGATGCGTATTGCCAGCGCCGGCATGATCAGGCTGGCGAACACCAGATACACGCCCACCAATTGCACCGAAATCGTCACCGTCAGGGCAAACAACACATAAAAAAGCAGAGGATGTCGGTGCTGGCGCAGACCGAACCACAGCGCCAGAATCAGCGCGAACAGCATGGCTACCGGCAATAGCTGTTCGTAGCTGACCCACAGAATTTGTCCGGCCAGCAGGTCTTTGAGGGCTTCGTTGCCGTGCGGGTTGGCGTTCAGCACCAGAATGCTGCCGCTGGCGGCGAGCACGAACACGCAGCCGATGACGGCCTCCTGAACCTGCGGTAAAAATTGCTCCACCAGATACAACAACAGCGCGCCCAGTAAGGCGGCAGTGATGGCAATTACCTGAACTTGCCAACCGCCCGGTGTCAGGCCGGCGCTATAGGCGATGATGACGCCCAGCGCAGCTAGTTGTGCAACCGCCAGGTCGAGAAAAATAATGCCTCGCGCCAGCACTTGCTGTCCCAGTGGCACATGGGTGGCGAGCACCAGCAGCCCCGCCAGCATGGCGGGGCCGAGGATGGAAAGGTCTACACTGTCCAGATTCATTACAACGCGCCGAGCAACCTGTTGATAGTGTCATCATACAGGCTGAACAAGTCCTTCGCCTGGTCGGTGCCACCGACGGTGAACGGCAGGGTGACGACCGGTATGTTCGCGCGCGTCGCCAGCCATTGTGCGGATTTGTCCGGCTGGTAGGCGGCGCGAATGATCATGCGGGCGGGCAGCCGTTGTAACTGGTTGAGCACGCTGGACAAATGTCCCACCGTGGCGGGAATGCCTGGTTTGGGTTCCAGCGAGGCCAGTTGTTGCAGGCCCAGCCAATGCTCCAGATAAATCCAGCTGTTGTGATCAACCACAATGCTGATCCCGCGCAGCGGTGCGGCTTTTTGCGCCCACTGGTTCAGTGCCGCCTGCCAGCGCTGATCAAAGTCGCGATGGCGCTCGGCATAGCGGGACGCATTGGCGGCATCGATCAAGGCCAGCCGCGCCGCCAAGGCTTGCGCCACCTTGGCGATGTTGCGCGGATCGGTGTGGATGTGCGGATTGCCGGCGGGATGAATGTCACCCTGAGAGCGATCCACACTGCCGGTTTTGTCCAGCAGTGGCAGTTGCTCGCTGGCCATGAAATGGCCGGGACGACCAGGCTGAACCCGATCGTTACCCGCCTGACGCAACAACACTGGCAGCCAGCCGACTTCCAGATCGGCACCGGTGCAGATCAGCAAATCAGCGCGCCGCATTTTGGCGATCAGGCCGGGACGGGCCTGAATGTGGTGCGGGTCTTGTTGCGCCGTGGTGGCGGTGAACACGTTGACGTGTTCACCGCCCAGAGTTTGCGCCAGCGAACCCCATTCGGGTTCACAGGCGAAAATGTTCAGCTCTGCCTGGGCGGTGGCAGGCAGCCACCATCCCAGCAACAGGCCAGTTAAAACAGCGTGAAAACGTGTCATCGCCGCGCTCCTCAAAACGTGTGCGCGCCATGAGCGCCCAGACTCATGGTGAATTGCATCAACCATTGGTGATCGAGTTCGGCTTGTGACTGGTCACGGTTGTACTGCAGTCGCCAGCGGCTGAATTCACTGCTGGAATAATCCAGCATGGCGCTGCTGCGCGTGGGGGCATGGCCTTGGCCGTCCAGTGCGGTGCCCGCCAGGGCGACGTTGCCGGGCATGGCGTCCAGCGCGTCATGACGCAGACCGGCGCGCCAGCGTGGGGCAAACTGATAAACCGCCTGGGCGTACCAGCCGTCGCTGGTGGCGGTATGCGAGACCGCCGCGTTGCCGGCCGGGGTGAAGCTGCCGCTGTGGCGGCTGCGCAGATATTCCGCCTGCAGGGTCAGGCTGCGATCGGCAGCGTTGCCGCCTGGGGCCCATTTCCACACCAGGTCAGCGATGGCGACGTGGGTGCGACCGTCGAACAGGTCCGGGTTGTCGGGATCACCGGAGGCGCGAGCATCGGCATTGGCCTGCAAGTACGACACGCCGGCCCGCCAGCTGTGACTGTTGCCCAGATCACCGCCCAGGTGAACAAAACCACTCCAGCTACCAGTGCCGTGCTTGGCACTGCCGCCAGCGGGAAAGGCGCTGCCGTTGAACCATTCCGCGCCGAATTCAGTGAACACATCCAGTGGTGCCAGCCAGCGAATTTGTACGCCGTCATCGCCATATTGACTGCCCAGCAGGGCGCGATACGCCAGGGATGGATCGACAAACTGCCAGCTGTGCGCGTGTTGCTCGTTCATGTAACCCACACCGGAGAAAAACCGACCAGCCCGAAAGGTCAGGCCGTTGCCCAGCGCGGTGGTTTGCACATAGGCGTTTTCTACAGCCGCTTCGTCATTGGCCATGGCAAAGGTGAAAGCGCCGTACCAGCTCTGATCAATATTGGCGCTGATGTGCAATTCCGATTCGCCCAGCGCAAATCCTTCCTGACCGGGTTCGCTCTCGCCGCCCAGCGGATAACCGGCGATGTTGTATTCCTCGGGTGAGTGGGAAAACTCGCCGAACGTACCGCTCAAAATCAGCCCAAGGGCCGGGTTATAGGCGTTGCTGGTGGGACCGGTGCCAGCCGCGTTGGCGGTGGGCAATGCGGCAAACAGTGGCAATGAAAATACAGTGGCGCAGACGGAACGTGCGCGCAAAATGCGACGATGAAACATCATGATGCTCTCCAAAAAAAGACGTTGATAGCGACATGCGGCCAAGCATTAAGGCAGCATTGTCGACGAAATTTTTCTAAGGATTACAGGAGAACCGGCGGCGCGCGAGGCTGGGGTGAAATGTAGCTTTGTGCTGGCGGCGTCAGGCTGACGACAGCGGCCACAAGAAAATCCGCAGTGGTTAGCGCAAACTCACCTGCGGTGTTGGCAACGTGTACATTTGCCAGGCCGCTGGCGTGCAAACAGTACTCGCATGGATCTCCCTTGAAGTGCTGCTCCAGCTCGGTTTGATGACTCAGCAGCAAGCACTGGGCAAGCACCAAACTGATGGCCAGCAACAGACTGAACAAACGACCGGAGCGGATGAGGTTCAAAGGATTCTCGCACACGTTAGGGGCAGTGGCGGCACAGTCAGCCGTGCCGCCACCCATTCACGAGGCTCAGTGTAACAAGTTTTTAAGGCGATTCAACATTGGAGGTGGCTTTTGTGCAATGTAAAAATGGGGGGCTTACCGTTGTGCTCAGACTTCGTGCTACGTAGCGCACAGCGCATCCCACGGGAATAAATAAAAAACGGATGCTAAGGCATCCGTTTTTTTATGTGTGGCTATAACGCCTGAAGATACTTAACCACTTGGGAACTATCACCGGTGAACACGACGCGGGCCTGTTTTTTCTGTAGCTGGTAATCGTACATGGGATCGTAATAGTGGGTGAGCAGGTATTCGATGCAGGCGCGGTGATCGTCGTGTTGTTGGTGTTGCAGGCTGTTGGCGATCGCCTGAGTCATCAGGTTGTGAACTTCGGTGTAGCGATCGCCGCCCAAACGGCGTTTGATTTTTTCCAGAGAATTGAACAAATGATTTGCCCAGATTTGCTGGCCCTGGGTTTCGCCAAAAACAGACTGATACTGCTGGTAGGCAGTGACGATGTATTCCTGAAAAATATTTTCTACCCGCGTGGCGATGTCGACATTGACGATGACCACCGGGGCTTGTTTCATTTGCGCAAACAACACATCCGGCAATTTACGCGAACCAATGCTGGCGGATTCGTCTTCCAGAATCAGCGTCGATGATTTGTTGATCCGGTGTTTTAACAGCGCGATGGCCAGGGCATTTTCGATGTCGATTTGCGAGGGTTGCGGCAGTGGGCGATTGCCAAATGCTGATCCCAGATGATGATAGATGGCTTCCAGATCAATCTGGTTTTTCAGTTGTTGCAACAGCATGGTTTTACCGCTGCCGGTGCGACCGCTGAGCAAAGTGATTTGAAAATTCTGCGCGCAGTTTTCAATTTCTTGCAGCAAAAAACGCCGCATGGCTTTGTAGCCGCCTTTGACGCGCGGATAAACGATGCCGGTGTTTTCAAAAATCCATTGCTGGGAAATTTTGGAGCGCATGCCGCCGCGAAAACAATACAGCGCGCCTTGCGGATGTTGCGCGACAAATTTTGCCCAGGGTGCGACGCGCTGTTGCTGAACTTCGGCAGTGGCCATGGAGTAGCCCAGTGCGATCGCGGATTCCCTGCCTTGCTGTTTGTAGGCGGTGCCAATGATTTCGCGTTCTCTATCATTGAGCAGCGGAAAATTGGTCGTGCCTGGAAAGGCGCCGGCAGAAAATTCTATCGGTGCGCGCACGTCCAGCAGCGGAGTGTCTGCCAGAAACAGTGCCTGGTAGTCATCGAGTTGTGGTAATTCCATGTTGGATCAGGCCAGTCTGACAAAAATATCCGGCGCGCTTGGCGTCACGGCGGTGAGTTTGCCAATAGGCTGCAAGCTCATGCCCAGTTGCGTGGCGACTTGCTGGAACGCGTCGACACCGTCCGGGCTGACGGCAACCAACAAACCGCCGGAGGTTTGCGGATCACAGAGAATTTTTTTCTGCATTTCCGTCAGCGGTGCGGCTTTGTGGCCGTAGCTGTCGAAATTGCGCTGCGCGCCACCGGGTGAGCAGCCCAGTTCCAGGTATTCGCGAATCGCCGGCAAGGTGGGCACGGCGGCGAAATCAATTGTGGCATGCACGCCGCTGCCTTCGCAGACTTCCAGCAGATGGCCGAGCAAACCAAAACCGGTGACGTCGGTCATGGCTTTCACCTGTGGCAGCTGACCAAAGTGCTGACCGGCGGTGTTGAGCTGGCACATGACATCGGGTGCCAGGCGTTGGTGTTCGGGGCGCAGTAATTTTTTCTTTTGCGCCGTGGTCAAAATGCCTATGCCCAGCGGCTTGGTGAGGAACAGCACGCAGCCGGGTTGCGCCAGATTGTTTTGCTTGATGTGTTCGTTGTTGACCTGACCGGTCACCGCCAAGCCAAAAATGGGTTCGGGCGAATCGATCGAGTGACCGCCGGCCAGAGGAATGCCGGCCAGCTCACAGGCGCGGCGTCCGCCTTCGATCACCTGGGCGGCAACGTCGGCGTCGAGTTTGTTGATCGGCCAGCCGAAAATCGAAATCGCCATCAGTGGGCGACCGCCCATGGCGTACACGTCGCTGATGGCGTTGGTGGCGGCAATCTGGCCGAACTCGAACGGGTCATCGACGATGGGCATGAAAAAGTCGGTGGTGCTGATCACCGAGGTGCCGTTGCCCAAATCGTAGACGGCAGCGTCGTCCTTGCTGTCATAGCCGACCAGCAATTGCGGTGGCGGCGTGGCGCGGTTGGGCGAGGCCAGAATGTCGGACAGCAGCTTGGGGGAAATTTTGCAGCCGCAACCGGCTCCGTGGCTGTATTCGGTGAGTTTGACGTCGGCGCAGTTTGACATTTCGGATCAGCACTTCTGGGTTCGTGAAAGAGGCGACACTTTACTATCAAAACCCCGCAGCGGCAAACGATGCAGGTCGGTGTTTGCCAGTAAAAAATGGCCAATTGGTGCTGGCTGGCGCGTGGCGTCAGGCGGTTTCGGCCAGCCAGTCGAGTATGCCCTGGGCGGCCCAGCGGCCAGTGGCAAAACAGGCGGTGAGCAGATAGCCGCCGGTGGGCGCTTCCCAGTCGAGCATTTCGCCGGCGAGAAACACGCCCGGGTGCTGTTTGAGCATTAACTGCGGCGTCAGCGCCTCAAACGGTACGCCGCCAGCGCTGCTGATGGCTTCGTCCAGTGGTCGGGTGGCGTGCAGACGCAGCGGCAGGGCTTTGATGGTTTTGGCCAGCAGCGCCATGTCGTTGAGCTGGTCGCCGTGCAGCACTTCGCGCAGCAGATTGGCCTTGGCTCCCTTGAGTCCGCATTGCTTTTCCAGAAAACGCGCCAGCGATAATTTGCCGCGCGGTTTGCCAAGGTCTTGTTGCAGGCGTGCTCCGCTGCGTGCTGGCAGCAAATCCAGCAGCAAGGTGGCCTCGCCATCCTGGGTGATCCGATCGCGCAGCGGTGTGGACAGGGCGTACAGTGCGCCGCCCTCCAGGCCATGTTCGGTGATCATCAATTCGCCGTCGTGTTGCCAGGGCTGGCCGTCGACGGCGGTGCAGTGCAGGCGCACTGATTTGATCGGCTGGCCGGCATAGTGTTGGCGAAAATGTTCGCTCCAGCGGGTTTCAAAGCCGCAGTTGCTGGGTTGCAGTGGTTCAACTGTGATGCCTTGCTGTTGCAGCACTGCCACCCATTGACCGTCCGAACCCAGCTTGGCCCAACTGCCACCACCCAGCGCCAGCAGCGTGGCGCGGTGCTGGACCTGGCTACGCTGATTTTCATGTTCAAACACCAGTGCGGCGTTGGTGTCCCATCCCAGCCAGCGATGGCGCACATGAATACGCAAACCCTGTTCACGCAATCGATGCAGCCAGGCGCGTAGCAGCGGTGCGGCTTTGAAATCCTGCGGAAACACCCGCTGCGAACTGCCGACAAAGGTCGCAATGCCCAGCTGATCGCACCAGTGGCGCAGGGCGTTGGCGTCAAACTGAGCAATCATCGGTTCGAGCTGCGGCTGGCGGTGCTGATAGCGGCGAGCAAAATCGGCGAATGGTTCAGCGTGGGTCAAATTGAGACCACCGCGCCCGGCGATCAGCAGTTTGCGCGCCAGCGAGGGCATTCGGTCGTATAAATCCACCTCGATGCCGTGAGCGAGCAAAACCTCGGCGGCCATCAGGCCGGCAGGGCCGCCGCCGATGATGGCGACTGAGTCGATGGTGGTGGGGGAATGGGTCATGGACTGCGCGACTAAAAAACGACGATGGTAATGTTTTTTGCGCGCTGCGGCCAGCGATTGTCGCCAATGGGCTACCCGCAAAAATGCTGTTCAAGTTCAGCGTCCAGCTTGTCGACAATGGCCGGAAATTGAGTATGCTATCGCGATGTGGTGAGTGGCAGATTCGTTCAAGACCAATCAAATTCAGGAGAGAGGGATGAGCTGGGAAAGTATCGGTTGCTGTGGCGGAGGGCATGCTCCGGATGATCGTGAGTGGAAAATTCATTGTTTGGAAATGGGTTTGGCTTACCTGAAACACGTGGTCGGTACCCTGCCCGAAGGCTGTCAACTGGGCATCATGTGGAATGAATCCGACGATGATCAATTTGCCACCATTGGTGTGCAGTGGGATGAGTCAATCACCGAGCCGCCCGCAGAATTCGTTCACAAATGCGAATTATTGTTGCGTCGATTTGACGATGCAGTTGATTGGGTGGAAATTGATCCCGATCACGCGATAGAAGCGCTGGAAGATGAATTCGGCAGCGAGGATGATCACGACGACGACGACGACGACGACGACGACGACGACGAAGACGAAGAAGACGAAGAAGACGAAGAAGACGAAGAAGACGAAGAAGACGAAGAAGACGAGGAAGAATACGATTACGAGGATGAGGAGGAAGATGACGATCCTCCGCCGCGCCGACGTCGCTAACCGGTCGTCATTTTCCGAAAAAAATCCCGCCAATGCTGCGGGATTTTTTTATGCTGCTGAGTGTGATGCGATAGATGCTGTAGTTATTTCGCGGGAATTAAACATCATCCAGGCAAATATAGCCTGCGGGATTTTTCTATACTTGCAGGAGCATGGGCGGAGGATGGGTAATGAGTTTGCCGTTACAAATTATTTATCGCTATGTAGAGCCGCAGACCGCGCTGGATGAAAGTATTTTTCGTCGCGTTGATGGTTTCGAGCAATTGTATGCTGAAATTGTCAGTTGTCGGGTAATGGTGGAAGCCAGCGAGCAACCCTGGCAAAAAGATGATAAATGCCGGGTGGTGATTGATGTGATTTTGCTCAGTGAGTCATTGCAGATTGTGCTGGAGGCGAGTGGCAGGCATGGATCAGAGGCCATGATGGCGCTGGTGCAGCGCGCCTTTGACGATATGCAGTGTCGCCTGTCGGTTCGGCGTACTGTGACGGCGGTGCTGGATAGCGAGACTTCCTGAGCAATATTGCTCAGGGGGAGGCAAGTTCCTGGATTTTACTGAGCAACAGGCGATGATCCAGCGGTTTTTGCAAATATTCAAAACCCAATTGTTCGGCCTTTTCCGGGTTGACCACATCACTGTAGCCGGTACACAGGATGATCGGCAGTTCGGAGCGGATTTTTCGGATTTCCTCAATTAACTCCAGTCCAGTCAAATCGGGCATGGTCTGATCGGTGATCAGCAGTGAAAATTTGTCAGGTGCCTGGGCAAAGGCAGCCAAAGCTTGTTCACTGTCGGTGTAAATCTCTGGCGTGTAATTGTAGCTGAGCAGCAGCTCACGTACGTATCGGGCAAGGCTTTCCTCGTCATCCACGACCAGCACAACCTGGCGGTTGCCCTTTAGGTCATCTTCAGTTTCGCTGTCGCTGATTTTGGAAGAAACAGTATTAAGCAGCGGTGGGAAAAAAATTCTGAAGGTACTGCCTGTATTGACCTTTGATTCAACCTGAATATGGCCGTTGCAGCCTTTGACAATGCCATATACCACCGACAAGCCCATGCCAGTACCTTCGCCCACGCCTTTGCTGGTGAAAAATGGCGTAAAGATGTCTTCGATGATGTCGCCGGGAATGCCGCAGCCGGTGTCACTGACCGCCAGTTCAATCCAGTCACCGGTAATGGGCTGGTGAGAAACGCTGGACTCAATGTTCAGATTTCTTGCCCAGCCCAGGCGGATGGATAATCGACCTTTGCCTTGCATGGCATCTCGTGCATTGACCGCAAGATTCATCAGAATTTGGTTGAGCTGGGTCGGATTCATGGAAACCGGCGGCAAATTATTTTCGATGTAGCTGTCAATGTGGATGCTGCTGGGAATGGTGGCGCGCAGCAGCGATAAATCATTTTTCAGATCCGGGCCAAGCAACATGGGTTGATTGTTGGTCGGGGCGTTGCGACTGAATGCCAGCATTTGTGAAATGAGATTGGCGGCACGCTCGCCAGCAATTTTGATTTGGTTAAAGTAATTGGCGAGTTTTTCCTGTTTGTCGTGTTGACTGCGCTGATGTCCCAGCCCGGTGTAGCCGAGAATGATGCCTAGCAGATTGTTAAAGTCATGGGCGATGCCTCCGGTCAAATGGCCGAGAGATTCCATTTTGTGTGCTTGCTGCAATTCGCGTTGCATGCGTTGATGTTCGGCATCGGCAATTTTTCTATCGGTAATGTCGTCGGAAATGCCCAGAATGTATTTGGGTTTGCCCTGGTTGTTGTAAATGGCCAGCTTGCGCGTGTGCAGGCTGCGGGTGCCGTGGGGCGTGTCGATGGGCTCATCCGGAATATTCAGCATTTCTCCGGTGCTTAACACGATTTTATCGCGGTCGGTAAAGGAGTCAGCCTGGGCTTTGGGAAAAAGGTCATAGTCAGTTTTGCCGATTACATTTTCGCGATTCAGCCCGGTGAGCTGTTCACCAGCGCTATTAAAGCGCACATAGCGTAGCGTATTGGCGTCCTTGAGGAAGATCATGCTGGGCAGGTGATCAATGATGTCCATGAGCTCTTTTTCTTGCTCGGACAGACGGATTTCATTTTTTTTGCGATCGGTGATGTCAAACAGGATCACAAGATGCTTGTTGCCATAGCTATTGCCCAGAGGAGCAGCGCTGGCGAGAATGGTGCGCGAACTGCCATCTTTGCAGCGTACGTTCAGTTCCAGCGGCTCAAACGGCGTTTGATTTTGCCTGGCGCGATCCAAGTGGATTTTCCAGGTTTCTGAAACCCAGAATCGGTAGTGTTCGTCGGGATAGGCCAAGTCCCACCAATCGGCCAGTTTGGGAATGTCGCTTAATGTGTAACCGAAGGCGCGAATAAATGCCGGGTTGAGAAAGGTGATATTTTGATCATCATCGTTGATGGCATAGGGTACTGGTGATGTATCAATGACTGAACGGGACAGGGCGTCCGTGTTCTCCAACTTGCCTATGCGAGCTTCAGCAAGTTGCAGCGCGGCGACAAGCTGTTCTTTACTGAGGTGGTTATAATCGCTCAAGCGATGCTCCGGTCATAGTTTTTTGCGAGAGAAATTCTAGTTGATATCGTCACTGCACTACTTTAACTGATCGATTTACTACCACAAAATAATTATGGTTCTGAGGCAAGATGAAGTGTTAGTGAGTGCTACGGATTTATTGTGACTTCCCCCTTTGGCTTCTGTACATGAAACTCGGCAGCTTTATTTGACGCGTCCAGTATAATAGTGGGTCTGATTCTGTGGAGATGCGCCTTGCTTAGTTACCGCCATGCCTTTCACGCCGGCAATCATGCCGACGTTCTCAAGCACACCGTGCAAACCCTGTTGTTGGAATACCTGACGCAGAAAGACAAGCCGCTGTGGTACATCGATACCCATTCCGGAGCTGGCGTTTATGATTTGCAGGGCGACTATGCGCGCAAAACCGGCGAATACGTCGACGGCATCGCTCGGCTGTGGCAGCGCACGGATTTGCCACCGGCGCTGCAGCACTATGTCGAGCAGATCAAAATGCTCAACCCGCAAGGCGAGCTGCGCCAATATCCCGGGTCGGCCTGGATAGGCAAGCAGTGGCTGCGCGCTGAAGACAAGGCGCAATTGTTTGAATTGCATCCGACGGACTTTCCGCTATTGCAGGCATCGTTGGGCAAAAGTCGCCAGGTGCACTGTTATCCGCAGGACGGCCTGGCGGGGCTCAAGGGCTTGCTGCCGCCTGCGCCGCGTCGTGCATTGGTGTTGATCGACCCGCCGTATGAACAGGCGGCGGAATACGTCGCGGTGGTCAAAACCCTGAAAGATGCCCTGACCCGTTTTCCGCAAGGCGTGTATGCCGTTTGGTATCCTCAGCTACAGCGGCTGGAGGTGGAGCGCATGCTCACCAGCTTGCAGAAACTGCCGGTGAAAGGCTGGTTGCATGCCCGCTTGACCGTGCATGCTCCACGCGCCGATGGCTTTGGCATGCATGGCAGCGGCATGTGGGTGATCAATCCGCCGTGGACCCTGGCAGAGCAATTGCGCACGCTGTTGCCGTATTTGTGCGATGTGCTGGCACAAGATACGACAGCCTCGTGGGAACTCAAACATAGCGATGCTGAATAACCAAGGCGTTGCGCCGGCTTCATTCGGCTGATTTCCGCGTTATGATGTTGGTTCTGTCCAATCTTTGGAGTTTGCCCCGCTGATGAATCACTCCACGCTTCCCCCCACCTCAGTGCAGCAGGTGCTGGCCCAAGGTCGACAACGACGTCGTTGGCCCTGGCTGGTGTTGCTGGTGTTCATCCTGCTGCTGGGATGGCTGTTTTTTGGCCGGGGCGAGCAGCGCGTGAATATTCAATACGTCACTGCCGAGGCCAGCCAGGGCGATCTGACTATTTTGGTCACTGCCACTGGCAGATTGCAGCCATTGAACAAGGTCGATGTGGGCAGCGAAGTGTCTGGCCGGGTCGATGCGGTGCTGGTGGGCAATAATGACAGCGTGCGCCAGGGGCAGGTGCTGGCGCGATTGAATACCGATGAACAGAAAGCCAAGGTGCTGCAGATGCGTGCCGCACTGGAGGTGGCTGAGGCCAAGGTGTTGCAGGTTCAGGCGACGCTGCAGGAAAGTGAACTGAAACTGCAGCGCTGTCAGTCATTGGCACCGCAAGGTTTTTGTTCGCCACAGGAGCTGGAGACCTTACAGGCCGTTCATGCGCGTGCCTCGGCCGATCTGGCCAGTGCGCGGGCGCAGGTGTCGCAGGCCAAGGCGACGCTGGATTTGGAGCAGACTCGCTTGGCCAAAGCGGAAATCCGTTCGCCTATCGATGGCATCGTGCTCAAACGTCAGGTTGAACCGGGGCAGACAGTGGCGGCTTCATTGCAGGCGCCGGTGTTGTTCACCCTGGCAGAAAATCTGCGGCAGATGGAATTGCGCGTGGCGGTGGATGAAGCCGACATCGGCAAAGTGCAGATTGGCCAGCAGGCGGTATTTAATGTCGACGCCTATGGCGAACGTCAATTTGCTGCGCGCATTGAGCAGGTGTACCTGGCTCCCATGGCCGAAGGCGGCGTGGTGAGTTATGAGACCGTTTTGTCATTGAACAACGATGCGTTGTTGCTGCGGCCGGGCATGACGGCCACGGCGCGCATTACCGTGCAGCAAATTGCCAGGCGCTGTTGGTGCCCAATGCGGCGCTGCGCTTTGAACCGCCGCGACTCAAAACCGAGAAAAGCGGCAGCTTCATGGAAAAATTATTTCCACGCTGGCGCAATCGCGAGCGACCTGATGCGGTTGCGGCCAAACCGCATCAGGTGTGGACGCTGCAGCAGGGCCAGCCGGTGGCGATGGAGGTCAGCGTCGGTGCCAGTGATGGCAGCCGCAGTCAGATTCTGAGTGGGGACGTGCAGCCGGGCATGACCTTGTTGGTCGATGTGCAGGAACCGGCCAAATGATTGAGCTGCGTCACTTGGGCAAAACCTACGGTGAGGGCGCAACAACAGTCCAGGCGCTAGATGACATTCATCTGCAGGTGGCGCACGGCGAATTCATCGCGATGATGGGTCCCAGCGGTTCTGGCAAATCCACTTGCCTGAATATTTTGGGTTGTCTGGATGTGCCCAGTTCGGGTGAATATCTGTTCCAGCAGCAGCCGGTGACCAATTTAACTCGCAATCAGCGGGCGTTGTTGCGTCGTCACTTCATCGGTTTTGTGTTTCAGGGATTCAATCTGCTGACTCGCACCAGCGCGTTGGAAAATGTGGAGCTGCCGTTGATCTATCGGCGCATGCCGCGTGCGCAGCGCCATCAGCGGGCGATGCAGGCGCTGGATGCCGTGGGTTTGCTGGGACGCGAAAATCACACGCCGGCAGAGCTGTCCGGTGGTCAGCAACAGCGGGTGGCGATTGCGCGCGCACTGGTGACTGAGCCGGCGGTGTTGCTGGCCGATGAACCGACCGGCAATCTGGACAGCGCCCGCAGTCACGAAATTATGGAATTGCTTGCGCGTTTGAACCGCGAGCGCCAGCTCACCATCATCATGGTGACGCATGAAGCCGATGTGGCGGCCTATGCGCAGCGCACGGTGCATTTTCGCGATGGCCGGATTCATCATGAGGAGCGTCGCTGATGTGGTGGAGTGCGTTGTCATTGGCGCTGCGCGAAATTCGCCGCAATCTGATGCGCTCGGCGTTGACCATGTTGGGCATTATCATCGGCGTGATGGCGGTGATTACCATGGTGACCATCGGCAATGGGACTACCGCAAAAATTACGGCGCAGATCGAAAGTCTGGGCAGCAATATGCTGATTCTGCGCACCGGGCAGCGTTTTATGCAGGGCTCGCGTGCTGACTCACGACCTCTTACCTTGGACGATGCCGAAGCCTTGCGTCAGGAATTGTCATCGCTGGCTGCTGTGGCCGGTGTGGCCGGCAAACCGCTGACCGTGGTGTATGGCAGCAGCAACTGGTCGACCAATGTGATGGGCATGGAAAACGATTATCTGCGGGTGCGTGATTGGCCATTGGCGCAGGGACGGGTGATCAGTGATGGCGAGCAGCGCGCCGGTGCGCCGGTGTGTGTGATTGGCGAAACTGTGCGGCGTGAATTGTTTGCCGCGCAGCAATCGCTTGGTGAGACGATACGCTTGGGCAAGGTTGCCTGCGAAGTGATTGGCGTGCTGGCCAGCAAAGGCCAGTCGACCATGGGGTCTGATCAGGACGACGTGGTGCTGATGCCGTTGCGTGCCCATTGGCGTTTGTTGTCGGGCAACCAGGAACTCAGTCACATTTATCTTTCGGCGCGCGGCAGCACCGACAAGGCTACCAAGGATGTGGAAAGATTGATGCGCGAGCGACGCCACATCGATGCGGGTGACGAGGATGATTTTTCCATTATCGACATGAAAGAAGTCGCGAAAACCATGACTGGTGCGACCCAGGTGATGACCGCGTTGCTGGGCGCGGTGGCGGCAGTCAGTCTGATTGTCGGCGGCATTGGCATCATGAACATCATGCTGGTGTCGGTCACGGAGCGGACGCGTGAAATCGGCATACGCCTGGCCATTGGCGCGCTGGAGCGCGAGGTGCAGACGCAGTTTTTGGTGGAGGCGGTGGTGTTGTCGTCGGTAGGAGGCATTATCGGCATTGTGTTGGCACTGCTGGTGTCTGCATTGCTGGCCAGTCTGCTGAGTGTGCCGTTGATGTTTGATGCAGGCATAATTTTGCTGGCATTTGGTTTTTCTGCGGCAGTGGGCGTGGTGTTTGGCTATTTTCCCGCACGCAAGGCCGCGCGCAAAGACCCGATTGCCGCGCTGCGCCACGAATAAATTTTTGTTACCCCGCCCGCGGGGTGGACAAGCAAACGGGTATGATAGTTGTCTCTGGTCTTGTTGTTGCCCACGCCTAAGGAAGATTTCTGTTGAGCCGTACCCACCATCCCATTCCGGGGCTGATCGTTCTCGTGGCACTGATTTCGATGATCGGGCCGTTCACCGTCGATACCTATTTGCCATCGTTCCCGGCGATTGAAGCGGATTTTGGCATTAGCCGCGCGCTGTTGTCGCAAAGTCTGGCGTTTTATCTGGCGGCGTTTGCAATTTCGACGCTGTTCTGGGGGCCGTTGTCTGATCGTCTGGGGCGCAAGCGGGTGATCGTTGGCACCTTGTTGCTGTATGTGCTGGCCTCGCTGGGCTGTGCACAGGCCGATGACTATTCCACGTTTTTGTTTTTCCGCCTGCTGCAGGGTGTCGCCGCCGGTGGCGGACTGGCAGCGGGACGCACCATGATTCGCGATGTGTACAATCCGGCCGATGCGCAAAAGGCCATGGCGCAGGTGATGATGATGTTTGCAGTGGCACCGGCCATTGCGCCGATTATCGGCGGTTGGCTGCAGGATGCGTTTGGCTGGCATGCCTCGTTCTATTTTCTGGCGATTTTCAGCGGTGTGATGTTGCTGATCGTGCTGTTTTATATTCCGGAAACGCTGGCTACGTCGTTGCGCCAGTCGTTTCATCCGCTGTATGTGACGCGAGTGTATGTGCGCACCCTGACTCATCGCCGTTTTTTGTCGCTGATTGTGATTGTGGCCGCAGGCTTTGGCGGCATGTTTCTCTACATCGCCGGTGCGCCGACGGTGATGTTCGATTTTCTGGGGATGGACAGTCACCAGTTCGGCTGGATGTTCGTGCCCATGGTTGTAGGCATGATTTGTGGTTCGTGGGTCAGCAGTCGTTTGGCGCACCGCTGGCCACCTGAGCGTACGGTGAAACTGGCGCTGTCGCTGATCGCGCTGGGTGCTGTGTGCAATTTGCTGCAGGCGTGGTTATTGCCACCCATGCTGTTTTTTACCGTGGCACCACTGGTGCTGTACGTCAGCGGTATCGGTATGGCGATGCCAGTGTTCACCGTGTTGTCGCTGGACTGCTTTCCGCAAAATCGCGGTGCGGCTTCGGCCATGCACGGCTTTGTGCAGATGATGGGTAACGCGGTGGTGGCCAGTGTGGTGGTGCCGTTGCTGGCGATTTTGCCGCTGTATCTGGCGGCCGGGCAGGTGCTGCTGGTGCTGCTGGCATTGCTGCTGTGGTGGCGCATTCCGCCGGCACGCTGAACAGCTCTTGAGCATTTTGGCCAAACATCGCGCAACAAGTTCACTGCGTAGCAATTTCTACTGGTTTTTTGTTTTGGCTGCCGTATAATTCGCCCCGTTCTTCGGGTGGTTAGCTCAGCTGGGAGAGCATCGCCCTTACAAGGCGAGGGTCGCAGGTTCGATCCCTGCACCACCCACCAATTTTCGGCGGCCTGTCCTTTGTTGGACAGGCCGTTTTTTTTGCCACGGATTTGGCGGGACGGTACGCGCGGTAGTGTATAGTTCGGGACTCGGCAACGTTAGGGGCAAGATGATGACAGCGCAGGCGGTATCTGCATGATTGGCGTGTTTTTGTATTGCCGCACTGGCTTTGAGGGCGAGTGCGCGGCTGAAATGCAGGATCAGGCTGCCAAGCTGGGGATTGCCGGTTTTGCCAAGGCCAAGCCCGATTCCGGTTATGTGGTGTTTCAGTGCTATGTCGCCGAAGATGTGCAGCGGTTGGTGCAGGAACTGCGGTTTGAGCAGTTGATTTTTGTCCGGCAGTGGTTTGTGCTGCTGGCGCTATGCAACGAGCTGGATGTGACTGACCGCGTTTCCGGATTGCTGGAGACGTTGCAGACACTGCCGCAGCCAGCCAGCAAACTGTGGCTGGAAACCCCCGACACCAACGAGGCCAAAGAGCTGCAGGCGCTTTGCCGCAGTTTGCACACGCCGCTGACCATGGCGTTGAAGAAGCGTGGCCTGCTGCGCGAGGCCGAGCACGGTGGCATCGCGATCCATGTTTGTTTTATGAGCAGTCATGCTGCCTACGTTGGCTACATGGCGCGCGATAATAATTCGCCTTGGTCGATGGGTATTCCGCGACTGCGTTTTCCGCGTCAGGCACCCAGTCGTTCAACGCTCAAGCTCGACGAGGCGATTCTGTGTTTGCTCACTCCCGCGCAGCAACGCGATCTGTTCAAGCCAGGCATGCGAGCGGTGGATCTGGGGGCCTGTCCCGGTGGTTGGACCTGGCAGTTGGTATCGCGTGGTTTGCACGTGACCGCCATCGACAACGGCGCCATCGACGAGGGCATCATGGCCACAGGTCAGGTTGAGCACTTGCGGGCGGATGGTTTTCGGTTTCGTCCGGAACAGCGTGTTGACTGGCTGGTGTGCGACATTGTTGAGCAGCCCATTCGTATCGCTGACCTGATGGCGCAATGGCTGGCCGAAGGCTGGTGCCGCTACGCGATTTTCAATCTCAAACTGCCGATGAAAAAGCGCTATCTGGAAGTGGTGCGCTGTCTGGAATTGGTACAGGAACGTCTGTGCGAGGCTGGCATTGAGCATCAACTACGCGCCAAACAGCTGTACCACGATCGCGAAGAAATCACAGTCTGCGTCACCACCCAACGGCGTTGATGTCGCCTAGGGGGCGATGGCAAAACGGTGTATCCTATGCGCCTCGCTGGTTGGCATCGTGCCGACCGCCTCTGCTGTGACATTTGCCATGAACAACAAATCCGATTCTTCCCGCGTGGCTCCCCGTAAAGAAATCAAATACTACGGACTGGCGGCCTGTCTGGCGTTGTGGCGCGCCCGGCCACAGGACGTGATTCGCATTTACCTCAGCGAGGATAATCTCAAACCCTTGGGCGATTTGCTCAAATGGGCGGCAGCCCAGCGCCGTGCCTACCACATCGTCGGTGACGACGAACTGGAATGCCTGACCGATTCCATTCACCACCAGGGTGTTTGCCTGCTGGCCAATGAACCTGCGGCGATGGGCTACAAACAGTTCAAGGAAACGCTGGAAAAACAGCGTGGGCCGATGCTGCTGGCCTACCTCGACGGCGTGGAAAATCCGCATAACCTTGGGGCTATCGTCCGCACCTGTGCCCATCTGGGTGTGGATTATCTGTTGGGCGAAAGCGGACGACTGCCGCGTTTGTCGGCTTCAGCCTGCCGGGTGGCCGAAGGCGGAGCCGAGCAGGTGAAACTGATTCATCTGCTGCACCGCGACAAGGCGCTGGCCGATCTGAAAAAGCTCGGTTTCAAACTGCTGGTCACTGCCGCTGATGGCAAGTCGATTTACAGCCAGCCCTATCCACAGCGTACCGTGCTGGTGATGGGCGCCGAACAAACCGGCGTCAGCGCCGACATGCGTAACTTCGCCGACGGCAAAATTTCTGTACCCGGTACTGGCCGCGTCGAAAGCCTCAATGTCTCGGTGGCGTTTGCAATTTTGGCGGCGGAGTTTCAGCGGCAGCAGAGTGGTGGGTGAGTTGATGGCTGATCATTGGATATCTAGAAAGTGAAATTAGCCTCGGTTTTTAAGGGAAAATACGAAAGAACACCGCTGCGATTTTTTACAGAATGGACTTCACTGAATTTACGTTGCTTTGGGTGGGTGCGTGCGTTTTGAAACATATGTTGTACATGGTTTAGATCCAGTCCGGCGTGATCGTCTCGTCGATCGATTTTATGCATTGTTTCAGAAAATTTTCGAGGGTGTCAGTAAGGAAAAGGTAAAAAAAAGCGTTTTTGAAACAGCCGCAGAGGACATTCGAATTCGTTTTTTTCAGGATGAGATGAGAAACGATATTGGCTTTTGTGTTCTGTATCGTTATCAGATCAATTTTGCCGGAAAAAACTACACAGTATTTCGTTCTGACGCCGGAATGATGGAGATGCATCGACGACGCCTGACGACGCTTTCTTTCGGGTTGTTGCAGGTGCTGAGTTACAAGTTTCGCCACCCTTTTAAACCTGTTTTCTACTTTGAATCGCTAGTGCATCCCTCAAGTTATCACCTGTTTTATAGATATTTTCGAAGGATGTTTCCTTCTCCAAAACAGGCGATGCCTGAGCAATATCGAGAGCTGCGCGATGCATGCTTTGAAAGCTTCAAGATGAGTCCTGCATTGAGTGGTTCTGCTGATGCCATGCATAGCGGTTGGATTACCCGCGGCAAGGTTGACGAAGTTGAATACTGGCAGTCCTTGCGTTACCCTGATGTGGATTTTTTCATTAAACACAATCCCGGCTTTCCACAGGGCGATGGCCTTCTTGTCATATTGCCGGTTACCTTTGGTAATTTATTTTATTGTGCGTTTATGCTAACGAAGCGGCGTTTTAAGTAAAATCTATGTCCGCTGTTTTCGCAATTGGGGTGGCGGAGTTTTAGTGGTGATGTGTGGTCATTTCGTCTCCTGAAATAACCATTTATGGATTTATGTGATGGTCTCTGGCGAAAATAATGATGGCAGCTATTCGACAGAATTCGACGAAGCTTTCTGTAAGCTTACCAGCGTGTTATTTAGGGTTAAAGGGTCAACAGGCTTGTGTAAAAGAGTGACATTGGCTAACTTTTCATTCCTTTGAATGTTGAGCTCCAAATCACCGGTAAGCAAAATGGCAGATATTTCTTCGTTCAAGTATGTTCTTAGTTTTTTAATGACTTCACAGCCTTTTTCATTGTCGCGCAAACGATAGTCAACGATAAATATATCTGGCAGGATTCCTTCGCTATCCAGAACTTGTTTGGCTTGTTGACCAGATTCAGCAGCGAAAACCGTGCATCCCCAGTTTTCCAATGTCATACGCATGGCTGCGAGAATGTGGGTGTCGTCGTCGATGATTAGCGCAATATAATTATCGAGTTTGGTCTCGCGGGTATCATGCTTGTATTCGCAACAAGCCTTCTCGCTGTTTCCAGAAGGAAGGGTGATAGAGAAGCAGGAACCTTTGCCTGGAATGGAATCAACGGATATTTCATGATCAAGGGTCGTGGCTAGTCGTTTGACAATGGCCAGACCCAGGCCAATACCTTTCTCGCGATCTCGCTCTGAGTTTCCGATCTGATAAAACTCATCAAAAATGAAATCTTTTTGTGAATCCTCAATGCCTATCCCCGTGTCGATTACCTGGATTTTTATCTTTTTACCGATATGCCTCACGCCAATAAGGACTTTTCCGCTGTCTGTATAACGAATGGCATTGGAAATGAGATTCCTTAATATTCGATCCAGCATGTTTTTGTCGCTGTGAACACATGCGGTGGTTGGGATAAAACGTAGCGAAATGTTTTTAACCTCGGCAGCGGATAGAAACTCCGATTGGAGATTGTCGAAAATGTCGTTTAATTTGAAGTCTCCCAACTTCGGAGAGACCTTGTCGGAATCAATGCGAGAAATATCAAGAAGCCCGTCAAACATGGTGCTAAGTGCTTTTATGGATAATTTGATCTCCTTGTGTAAGGTCGCCCTTGCTTCATCGCTATTTACTTTGTCCAGTTGGTTGCCGAATAAGCTCAATGCATGGAGTGGTTGTCTCAGGTCGTGGCTGGCGGCGGCAATAAAGCGGGATTTTCCCAGGTTGGCCTGTTCGGCATCTTTCTTTTCGCTTGCTAATTTTACAACGAGAGTGTCATTGCTGTGGGCAAGGAAAATTGCATTGTTGATGAATTTTCCAAATGCGCGAACCATTACAAAAGTGATAGGTATCCATATGTAATAGGTGTAGCCGATGAAAACCAAAGATGCTTGGCCGCTTATTACTGCATGTGTTGCAGCAAAGGTAATGATGGGTATGTTGTAAAGTAACAGGAATTTCCAAAACGGCGAATATACGGTCACGCCGCCCACGATGTAGAAAGATAAAAATATCAACAGCACCATGTGCAATAAAACATCTTCGCTATCGACGAGCGCGGGAATGGCACCTAGCATGCTTCCAATGGTTAATGCTCTTATTCCGACTAATATCAGCCATATGTTGGCGGTAGGATCAGGGCTTTTTTCGCGGAAGAATTTGACAAGCAGGAATAATGTATTAACAACAAAAAGTGCCGTAATCCAGGCCAGAATGGTGAAGTGGCTTTCTGTGTTGGTGAGGATATACCAAAGCAGAGGAATAGGGCCGAGATATATGGCAACTATTGATATGTTGTGAAATCGATAGAGTGCATCTATTCGTGATCGACGAATAGAGATTGATTCAACTTCACTTAGCTGATCTGGTTGTCTATCTTTGAGTACACTATCGATCAAGATTTGCCTCAGTTATTGCTTTTAAGCATTCTCGTTGTAGTTCAATCCTAGTTCTAATGCTTTGTAAATAGCTTCAGAACGTGATCGTACGCCCAGTGCCTTAAATATTGTTGTGACATGGATGCGTGTTGTTCCCTCGGTAATGCCCAGGGTTGCAGCAATCTGCTTGTTGGCTTTTCCTTCGACGATTAGTGACAAAATCTCTCTTTGTCGAGCAGTCAATTTGGAAATGATGTTTTGGCATTGAGAAGAGAAAGTGGTCTCTCCCAGGGGAAAGCTTGGTTTTCCTGATAGAACGTCTCTGATGGCTTTGAGCATCTCCAAGGAGTTGTCGGATTTCTGGATATAGCCATGTACACCTTGCTCTTTCGCGTGGTGAATCGTTTCTAGTCTATCATCTGCACTTAGAACAATGACGGGAACATCTTTGGCGGACAGCAATATCTGGTTGACACAGGCAAATCCTTTAATTCCCGGCATGTTGAGATCAAGCAGAATCAGGTCCAGATTCGTCAGCGTGCCAACCAGCTCTAGGGCCTGTTTACATTCATTGGCTTCATGAAGTGTCATGTCCTGATCGAGTTCTTTTAGAACATATCGCATACCCGCTCTAAATAGGGCGTGGTCATCAACAAGTAAAATATTCATGCATTTATCCTCATGCTGGGATGATGCTGGATTGTTTATAAAAAATAAATATGAAATTACTCATACTAAGGTGGTAGGGATTGATGTTTTTACCTGGTTTTGTGCAGCATGTATTCAATAATTTCAATACAAATCATTATGTTATGCTTTATATGACAATCCTCATACGCACTATTTCATATATGTTTACTCCCCATTTGAGGCTAGGATTGCTTCAAGAAGTCGGTACATAAAGTGATCAATGTGATCTGTGCCAGTATTTGTCATTTAAACCAGGCGATCATCTGCTGAAGGAGTGTGTCATGAATGTGGTATCGAAAATAATGACATTGGTGGGGGTGAGTATTCTGGTTGCTGCGTGCAATCTGGATCAACTTGCTGAGGAAAATTTGCAGAAAGATGGCCAGAAAGTGAAGGCTGGAGAATTGGCGCCGATAGATGAGTCCAGATTTTATCTGGCTGATGAGGAAATTAACATTTCCGATGATCAGGCATTACAGTCTTTGATTCAATCGATGTCAAAGATGCGTTTGTTGTCAGCAACGATGGTGGATCAATTCGAGGCGGCTTCAGAACTTGAAGATAAGATTCCCGTTCCTGGGGCGTTCAAGTTTAACAGAGCAGTCGCTCCAGCCGGATTTTATGCGACTTCCTTTGTTACGGAGTCAATTCTTGGCTTGTTTGAGGTGAATGAATCCACGGGGAGTTTACCAATATCCTTGAAGGAAAGAAGCAAAAATATTCTGACTTATTCGATTGATGCGTCTATTTGTGAGTCCAATGTTGATTGTGAGTTTGTGGTCAGTAATTTGGAACTTGTTCAGGCGATGAATTCATCGGCATCAGGAAAAATCAGCATTAAATATACCACTGCCTTGGCGGATTTTATTGGGATAAAAATAGGGGGCGGAATTTGGGACTTTTCCGGTTATAGCAATGACCAGTGGTTTGTTGAAATGGATATGGAAAGCCTTTGGGGTTTGTATGTCGTAATTGAGAGATCACGAAATGGGGTGAATTTCATCAGACCGGCGATCGCTGAAGGAAGGGTTCGTTATGTTATCAATGATGGCGGGGATGTTGTTGATGATTCTGCTACCTACGCGATCTTAGAAGATATACATATCGATGGAAAGTTTCTGCCTGATTCAGATGAAACTTTCAAGGCAAAGTACAAACCAATTGAGGCCATTTTTATCAAAGGCGGCTTGAAAGCTGATGAAGCGTATTTCGTCAGATGCGAAACTGGGTCCATGTCAGTTGAGCTTTCAAGTGAGCAGGTGGTAGTTGGTGGTGCAGCGAGTATTGTTCGTGATAAGTGGGAATCGCTTAATGGCGGAGTCATGGAAGCACGCATCAAAAAATTTGCCAACATAACTTTAAAGCGCGGGTTTTTTTCAAACTACCATGTTGGTTATATGACGCATTATGTCGACGACATAAAAACGTCGACCTATGAAACAACGGAAGATTCAGCCATAACTGTCAGTATAGAATCCGATCCCGCTGTGCATGTAGTATCGAGTTCGTTCTTTGTGCCAAGAAATGGTAAAGGGCGCCAAGCTGGGAAGCAGATACTGATTTTGGCCGAGGACTTGGAAGGTGAGGCTGCCGGAAAAACTGTGGAGTTGAAGTTTGTCCGTACCGGATCAGACAAACTGGTCGATAAATCGCAAGTGACTTACCTTTCTGATGTTCAATTCGACACACACTGGGAAGTGTATTTTGAACATTTCCGCTTAGGTGAAAATAAAGACGAAGTAGGTAGCTTGAAGCTGATTATTCCTCATCAAACTAAGATTCACCAAAATTACGGATCTATTGATCGCGTCGTTGATGACAATAATGAAGCTCTGTTAAATTCGAATGGCAATACCATGTCTGCGCTGATACCTGGGGATTTTGTAATGGATAGCGATGACGCAATTCTGTTCGTGGGTAACGGGGCACTTGATACTTACATCAGAACGACATCGTCAGATTGCTCTTTGCCGGATAAACGAGATGGTAATGGCGACACGATTGCGAGTAATAGCAGTGATTGTTTGTCGGCAATCTACCTCAAGCTTGGTGACATAAAGGGATATTGGTAAATTGCAGTTTGCCTTCTGCTGATGATAACTGCCCTGAGTCACCAACTCAGGGCTTTATTATTTTTCAGAATGGATAATCACCAGTTTATCTTGGTTTGAAATTCAGCTGGTAGATTGATGACCTGCGATGATAAATCCGGGAACAGATGAGGAACATAGGTGAAGTATTGCGCGCCGTTGCAACTGCCGTAGCTTCCTTGCCATTCGCGGTACATGGGCTGGGCCAATGAGCCGTTGATACTAGGCAGGGTGAGGTAGGGATCTTGTTTGTATTCTGCATGGGCGGTGATGTTGCTGGCAAACAGATATTTCAGATTACCTCAGACTCAGCGGAGCAAAAGTCAGAGTCTTCATGCCTGTTGACCATCGGCGTGTCATCGGTCTGTCATTCCGCGTATTGCTGTTTACTCTCGTTATGTCGACCGATAACCTAGCCTAGTATCGGAGTCGACAGCGGGTGGGCTTGGATGAAATTTATATTGGGTGCGATGTTGGGCGTGGCAATTGGTTGGTGGCTGCATGCGTGGCAGTTTACCGCGTTGCCAGCACCAGTGACTGCGCCGACATCGGTGGTTGTGCCTGAGGCTGTGCCGCTTGCGACCGATCCAGCGCCTTCGGCGGATACCTTGTTTGCTTTGTTGCTTAGTTCGGGAGCCACCGATCAGGCGTTGGAGTTTCTTGCCAAGGCACCGCAGCCTGAACCGTTTCGCCAGCGTTTGCTGATGCACATTCAGTCGCTGCTTGATAGCAAACAACTGGATCGGGCGGATGAGTTGCTTGATCGCTATCTGCGGCGGGAATTTCGCGATGTGGATGCGTTGCTGTTGCAGGCTACCTTGTTCAAGGCGCAGGGGAAAATTCAGGCTGCACTGACGGCGCTGTTTCGGCTGCGTTCATACGAGTATCGCTCAGCGCAACTGGCTGAGAATCAGCGTCGTATTGATCGCTGGGTGGATGAGTATCAGGTGCAGCTTCGTCAGCAGCCGGCAGCGACGCAATTGCAATTCTGGCAGTTTTTGGCGGCGCAGGATGCTCAGCGACTCGACTATGTAGTGCAAATGGCGGCGCTGAGTATTGATTTGGGGCACGAATCTCAGGCGCGGCAGTATTTGCAATTGCTGGCTGCCGATGGTCAGTTTGACAGCCAGCGGCGCGAGTTGCTGCGGCAGTTGGAATTTCGCCGACTGGCGCGCAATGACGTGGTGATTAATCTGCAGCGCCAGGGCGGGCATTTTTTGTTGCCGGTGACCCTGGACGGGCGCACCGAAGCCTCCTTGTTGATCGATACTGGTGCGACCATGACGGT
>JAOUHV010000038.1 GCA_029884425.1 Gammaproteobacteria bacterium | reverse complement strand
CATGTCCACGATTACGCCGATGCGTGAACCGTGTGAGTAGCCACCGATCACGCCGGTAGTGCTAACTACAGTAAAGCGACGCAGAGAGATGTTTTCACCAATTTTGGAAATCAGCGCACGACGTGCTTCATCAACTGTCGCCGAACCACCGGAGATAGTCATGGTGTTCAGTTCGTCAATGCTGGTCGGTTTGCCGGCCAGGGTCGTAGCAACCACGCCGTTCACGAAGTTCTGGAAGTCTTCGCCTTTGGCAACGAAGTCAGTTTCAGAGTTGATTTCAAACATCACCGCCGTGCGCTTGTCGGCAGAGGTCAAAATAGCAACAACACCGTCCGCGGCTACGCGGTCAGCTTTCTTGTCGGCTTTGGCCATACCGGTTTTGCGCATGTGTTCAACTGCGGCTTCGATATCACCATTGGTTTCAACCAGTGCTTTTTTGCACTCCATCATGCCGGCGCCGGTTCTTTCGCGCAATTCTTTAACTAGGGCTGCTGAAATAGACATGGACTCGTCCTCGGTAAATTCTTTAAACAGTAAACTTAAAATACGACTGGAAAAAAGGGGGCATAGCCCCCTTTGATTCGCGAACTTGCGATTAAGCGTAGTCAAATACGCAAGCGCGATACAACTTATTCCTTGCCTTCAACTTCTACGAAGTCGTCCGCAGCGGCAGCGCCACCCATGGAAGAAGATGCACGACCATCAATGATCGCGTCAGCCGCTGCACTTACGTACAGGCGAATAGCGCGGATAGCGTCATCGTTACCAGGAATAACGTAGTCAATGCCCTTAGGATTGTTGTTGGTGTCAACCACGCCAACCACGGGAATACCCAGAGTCTTGGCTTCGGCAACGGCATTTTTCTCGTGACCTACGTCAACCACGAACAGCGCTTCTGGCATGCTGGTCATGTCTTTGATACCGCCGATGGAACGCTCCAGCTTGGCCATTTCACGACGCAGCATCAGCGCTTCTTTCTTGCCCAAGCGATCCAAGTGACCATCTTTTTCCATGGCTTCCAGGTCTTTCAGGCGCTTGATAGACTGCTTCACAGTCTTGAAGTTGGTCAGCATACCGCCCAACCAACGGTGATCAACGTAAGGCATGCCACAGCGAGTGGCTTCTTCACGGATCACTTCGTACGCAGCACGCTTGGTGCCCACGAACAGTACGTTGCCACGCTTGGCGGCTACGCTACCGATGAAATTCATCGCATCTTTGAACAGCGGCAGGGAGTTCTCAAGATTGATAATGTGGATCTTGTTACGGTCACCGAAGATGTACGGTGCCATTTTTGGATCCCAAAAACGGGTTTGGTGACCGAAATGAACGCCGGCCTCCAGCATTTGACGCATGGTTACATTTGACATACTTTACTCCTAAAGTTTGGGTTATGCCTCCACGCACCCCATAAACCAAACCTTTTCAGAGACTTAGCTCCAAGCAGGCACCCTGGCTGATGTGACGGCGCGTGTGTGTTTTGTGTTTGCTAAATTGCGCGCTGATTTATACCATAAACCCCCTTTAACAACAATCACTAAGCTCCCGTATTGCAGTTGGGTGGTGAAAATGCCGCCATACCCCGAAGTTAACCACAGGAAAACACACTCATCATGACCGTCTACATCAAAACCGCCGATGAGATCGAAAAAATGCGCGTCGCCGGCCGCCTGGCCGCCGAGGTGCTGGAAATGATCGTCCCTCACGTCGTCCCCGGCGTCACCACGGACGAGCTAGACCGTATTTGCCACGATTACATCGTCAACGTGCAGCAGGCGATACCCGCGCCACTTAACTACCGCGGATTCCCCAAATCCATCTGCACCTCGGTCAATCACCAGGTATGTCACGGCATCCCGTCTGACAAAAAGCTCAAGGCCGGCGACATCATCAACATCGATATCACCGTCATCAAGGACGGTTACCACGGCGACACCAGTAAAATGTTCATCATCGGAGGCAAAGGCAGCATCCTCGCCGAACGCATCTGCACCTGTGCCCGTGAAGCCATGTGGAAAGGCATCAATCTGGTCAAACCCGGTGCCCGCCTGGGCGACATCGGTCACGCCATCCAGCAGCACGTCGAGGCCCAGGGATTTTCCGTGGTTCGTGAGTATTGCGGTCACGGCATCGGCAAAAAATTCCACGAAGACCCCCAGGTGCTGCACTATGGCAAACCGGGCACCGGCATGGTGCTGGAAGAAGGCATGACCTTCACGATCGAACCCATGGTCAATGCCGGACGCCGCGAGGTAAAACTACTCAAGGACAACTGGACCGTCGTCACCAAGGATCACACGCTATCTGCCCAGTGGGAACACACTATTCTGGTCACAACCACTGGCGTGGAAGTTTTAACCCTGCGTAACGAGGAAAAATAGCCCGGTGAGCGCCGACGATTATGCCTGGCTGTTTGATTTTAATGCGTTCAGAGAAACACTGACGCAAGGCAAAAATCCGCTGCCCCTGTACAAAAATGCCTTGAAAACCTCTCGCGACACCCTGCGTTGCGAGTTTGAGGCAGGACGCCCCATCGAACAATTAATCTGGGGACGAGCTTGGCTGGTGGATGGACTGCTGCAGCTGGCATGGCCATCCTTTATTTCTGCTCAGGATCAAGCAAACACGGCGCTCATCGCTGTCGGCGGTTATGGCCGGGGAGAACTGCATCCGGCCTCTGACATTGATTTCATGATCCTGTTCCAGGAAGAAAACCCCGCGCTGCTGGAGGCTGCCGGGCATTTTGTCACTTTCCTATGGGACATCGGCCTGGAAGTCGGCCACAGCGTGCGCTCGCTGGCGGAATGCGTGGACATCGCCAACCAGGACATCACCGTCGTCACCAATCTAACTGAATCACGCTTGATTGCCGGCAGCGAAAAAATCTTCCGTCACCTGCGCATCATCATTGATCCCAAATACATCTGGCCCAGCCGACGTTTTTTTGAAGCCAAGTGGCAAGAGCAAATTGAACGCCACCAGCGCTTTCACGACACTGCCTACAACCTTGAGCCCAACATCAAAGAAGGCCCCGGCGGATTGCGCGACATCCAGATGATAGGCTGGGTAACCAAACGACATTTTGATGCGCAAAACCTGCACGACCTGGTTGTGCACCAATTTCTTACCGAAGACGAGTATCAACGACTCATCCAGGCACAAAATTTCCTTTGGCGCGTTCGGTTTGCGCTGCACATGCTTGCTGGCCGCAAAGAAGAACGACTGTTGTTTGACTATCAGCCACAGCTGGCAAAGCTGCTGCATTTTGAAGATGAAACCGCCCAGAGCGATCATCAGACCAGCGACATCTGGAACCGCGCTGCCGACGGCCATCGTTTGGGCGTTGAACTTTTCATGAAAAAGTACTACCGCACAATCATGGAGCTGCGCAGCCTGAACGAAATCCTGCTGCAACTCTATCAGGAAGTCCTGCTACACAAAGATGACTCAGAAATTCCGCAGTCACTTAATCGCCGTTTTCAAGTGCACAAAGGATTCATCGAAGTCGTCAACGATCAGGTTTTCCAGCGCTACCCCTTCGCGCTGTTTGAAATTTTTTTGCTGATGCAGCAGCACCCTGAAATTATCGGCATTCGCGCTGCCACCAGTCGTTTGTTGCGCAGCTGTGCGTTACGCATCAATACCAATTTCCGCCAGGACATTCGCTGCCGCACGCTGTTTATCGAAATCCTCAAACAGGAATTCGGCATCACCTCCGCGCTGCGCAATCTGGCGCGATACAACATTCTGGACAACTACATCCCTGCTTTCGCCAACATCCTTGGCCTGATGCAGTACGACCTGTATCACGTTTACACCGTTGATCAGCACACCCTGTTCGTATTGCGCAATCTGCGTCGTTTTTTCAAACAAAAATGTGCCCACGAGTTCCCGCTGGCATCCAAGGTTGCCAGCAGCATTCCCAAGCCTGAATTGCTCTATCTCGCCGGTTTATTCCATGACATCGCCAAAGGACGCGGCGGCGATCATTCAACATTGGGGGCCGCCGACGCACAGCAGTTTTGCCAGGACCACGGCCTGAGTAAATACGACGCCGAGCTGGTCGCGTGGCTGGTGCAAAATCATCTATTGATGTCAGCCGTTGCCCAGCATCGCGACATCAGCGATCCGGCCATCGTCAACGATTTTGCCAATTGCGTTGGCGACTTTAGCCGCCTTGACTACCTGTATCTGCTCACCGTCGCCGATATGCGCGGCACCAATCCGAAATTATGGAATAGCTGGAAAGATTCGCTGCTGATTGAACTGTATCAGCAAACCCGCCGCGCCTTGGCGCGCGGCCTGGAAAATCCAATCGATCGCGACGACCGCATTCGTGAGAGTCAGTCTGCCGCTCGCAAACAATTACAGCAGCAACACATCAATACCGATGCGATTGAACGCCTGTGGCAAACAGTCAATAGCGATTATTTTCTGCGCTACAACGTCGACGAAATTGTCTGGCACGCCACATTACTGCAACACGATGAAACTCAAAATCATCCACTGATAGCAACCCGCACCATGGGTGACAACGGCGTCAGCCAGGTATTTATTTATGCTCCGTGCAGCACCGATTTATTTGCCCGCGTCACAATCACCTTGCATCAATTGCGACTGAGCACACTTGAAGCACGCATCGTCACCAGCAATCGCGGTTACTCCCTCGATAGCTATAGCGTGCTGGATGAAAGCGGCGAACCAATCAATGATCCGCAACGCCTGGCCGATCTGGAAAAATCATTGGAAACCAATTTGCGAGCTGACCACCTGCCACTTCGGCCGCGCCGAGTCACCAACCGGCAAATTAAAAATTTCCCCGTACCCACCGAGGTCAGCTTCACCAGTGATCCGGCCAACAATCGCACCATCATGGAAGTCATCAGCAACGACCGCCCCGGTCTACTGGCCAGCATCGCCCAGGTGTTGGCACGTCTAAACATTCAATTACAAAATGCCAAAATTTCCACCTTTGGCGCCCAGGCAGAAGACGTGTTTTTCATCACCAACGACGAGCTGAAAGCGCTCGACGATGAAAAATTGCTGCAGCAACTCAAACAAGCCATCATTGATGTGCTAGACAACCACCAAAAGGAAAATTAAATGGCCATTTACGCCATTGGCGACGTGCAGGGTTGTTTTGCCTCGCTGCAACAATTGCTGGAAAAAATACGTTTTGATCCGACCGCTGATCAACTCTGGTTTACTGGCGACCTGGTCAATCGCGGCCCGCAATCGCTGGAAGTGCTGCGTCTGGTTAAGTCGTTTGGTGACAGCGCCATCACTGTACTGGGCAATCACGATCTGCACTTGTTAGCGGTGTCCGAAGGATTTTCCACCCTCAAACCGCTGGACACCCTCGATGATATTCTGCGCGCAGCTGATCGTGATGAGCTGCTGTATTGGCTGCGTCATCGACCACTGCTGCATCACAGTGTCGAACACAATAAAACCCTGGTACACGCTGGCCTGCCACCGATCTGGGATCTGACCACCGCCCAACAATGCGCCAGCGAAGTTGAGCAGGCTTTACGCGGCGAGCAATACCATGATTTTTTACGCCACATGTATGGCAACGAACCATCGCTATGGCAGACCGACCTCACTGGCCTGGAGCGACTCCGCTACATCACCAATGCCCTGACCCGGATGCGTTACTGCGATGCTGACGGCCGCCTGGAGCTGAAAAGTAAAATGGCACCGGGCAAACAACCTGCGGGCTTAATCCCTTGGTACGAAGTAACCCAGCGACGCAACCAAAACCTGAATATCGTGTTCGGCCACTGGTCTACTCACGGCGAGCATTTCATTCCCGGCATTTATGCGCTGGACACCGGCTGCCTCTGGGGAGGCAGTCTCACCGCGCTACGTGTGGACGGTGAAACCTACAGAACCCAGGTTAATTGCGCAGCACAACAACACCCCTGAGCCCCTCCCTCCGGACCGAGCCTCTGCGCGGATTTTGCGGTATAATCAGGCAAACACCGGCCTTTCAAGGGTTCCGGGCACGCATTTTGCGTTTTGCTAACAATCAGTCGACACGGTTTTGCCCATGGATACTCAAACCATCGCCAATAACATCGCCAAAACAGTTGAAGTTCCCGCCATGCTGGATCATCTGTCCGGGGACTATGATGCGACACGTTTTTCCGATTCGCTACGTCAGGCGTTGACCATGCGGGTATCCAGCGTTTTGCAAACCACCCTGGATACCAACGAATTAATCGAACTTTTCGCACAAACGATCAAACCCGCCATCCCTTTTGAAGGGCTGGTTTACGTCAATACCGAGCTCAATTTGTTTTTCCAAACCGGACATAGCGGCGAGTTCAACTCGACATACCGCCTGGTTGCGCACAACGAAAAGTTGGGTGAATTGCGCCTCAGTCGAAAGTGGGCTTTATCCAGCGAAGAAATCCAGATTTTTGAATACTTGCTGTGCACCCTGATTTACCCCCTGCGCAACTCCCTGCGCTACCACCAGGCACTGATGGCCTCGCTCAGAGACCCATTGACCAACGCTTACAACCGTTCCACATTCGATGAATCACTACAGCGCGAAATCAGTTTGTCTCGCCGCTACGACCGTCCATTGGCGCTGATCATGCTGGACATCGACCACTTCAAAGCCATCAATGACAGTCTGGGTCACGCAAACGGTGACTGCGCCATTCGCGCCCTGGCTGAACAAACTGCCCACGTCATTCGCAGCACCGATATTTTATTCCGCTATGGTGGCGAGGAATTTGTCATTTTGCTCAACAACACCGATATGCATGGCGCCAGTCTGCTGGCCGAGCGTATCCGCACGAGCATTGAAGAACTGCGTTGCGTATGCCACCAAGGCAATCCACTGCGCATGACCGTCAGCCTCGGCGTTGCCGAACTGGGCATCGATGACAACGGCAACAGCTTCTTCGACCGCGCCGATCGAGCATTGTATCTGGCGAAAAAATCCGGCCGTAATTGCGTGCGCTCGCTGAAAAGCTGATCAACTTCCGCCACGACTGCGCGCAAAATCGCTTTATCCTGTGACATTGTGCCGCCAAAAGCATAAAATCGTCGTCTTTATCACTAGTTAAGCATGACAATGAAGCATACTGCCCTGGCTCCCGAACAACTGTACCGCCACTGCGACCCCGCCACGCTGGGATTTGCCACCACCGACGACATTCAACCACTCGACGCCATCGGTCAGGAGCGTGCCAGCCGCGCTATCGAGTTCGGTGTAGGTATGCCGCACAAGGGGTTCAACCTGTATGTTTCCGGTCCCAGCAACGCCGGCAAACACACCTTCGTGCGCCAAATGCTGAAACAGCAACAAGCCGTGGACAATCGCGCTGTTTACGACTGGTGCTATCTGCATAATTTTGCCAAACCCAGCGAACCGCGCCTGCTTAAACTGCCTGCGGGCCTAGGTCATTCGCTCAAACTCGATCTGGAAAAATGCGTACTCGAACTGCTGGACAGCATCCCCGGCGCGTTCGAAGACGAAATGTACCAGGAACAAATCAGCGAAATCGAACAAGAACTGATTTCACAGCGCGACGGCGCACTCAGCGAATTGCGCCAGGAAGCGCAAAAAGATCAAATCGACCTGATCCGCACACCGCGCGGCTACGATTTCGTACCCTTGGTGAACAACAAAATTCTTGATCAGGCCACCTACGATTCATTACCCGAAACCCAGCGCATTCACATCGCCCAACGCATCGACGAACTCGGCGATGCGCTGCAAACACTGATGGAACAAATTCCCCGCTGGCAGCGTGAAGCCCGCGAAAAAGTGCGCGGAATTAACGAAAGTCTGACATTCAACGCCATTCGCTACCTGTTTGACGAAATGCGCGCCAAATACCAGGACTACCAGACCATCGTTGAGCAGTTGAACAAAATCGAAGAAGACATCATCGAGAACAGCGAAGCCTTCCGCGACCCGGAAGCGCCCGTGGTAAAAACCCCTGCCAAGCTGCACGAAGATGCCTTCCTGCGCCGTTATCTGGTCAACGTCATCGTCGAACACGAACGCCACGCGCCCGTGCCGTTGGTGTACGAGGTCAACCCCACTCACGACAACCTGATCGGCAAAATTGAATATCAGGCAGAAACCGGTTCGGTCTACACCGACTACAGCCTGATCCGCAGCGGTGCATTGCATCAGGCCAATGGCGGCTATTTGGTGCTTGATGCGCACAAGGTCTCCAATCAGCCGCAAGCCTGGGAAGCGCTCAAACGCTGCCTGGCCTCGCGCCAGATCCGCATCGACATGGAGCAAGCTGCCCACACCATGTCGCTGGAACCTGAACCCATGCCGCTGGATGTCAAAGTCGTGCTGCTGGGCGATCGCATGACCTACTACGTGCTCAGCGAATACGACCCTGATTTCTCCAACCTGTTCAAGGTCAATGCCGACTTTGAAGATGACGTAGAGCGCAATCAGCTCAACGAAAAACAACTGGCCAGCCTATTGGCCAGCCAGTGCAAGCATCACAAACTCAAACCACTGGAAGTCGACGGCGTTGCCCGCGTCATCGAACACGCCTCACGCCTAGTCGAAGACAATGAACGCCTGTCCACCCATATGGGCGAACTCAGCGACCTGCTGGCCGAAGCCAACTACTGGGCCCGCCAGGAAAACGCCAAGGTCATCAGTCGCGCCCATGTGCAACGCGCCATCGACGAAAACGTGTTCCGCCATGCCCGCGCCAAAACCCGTTTTCAGCAATCCATTTTGCGCGGTGACACCGTCATCAGCACCACTGGCAGCAAAATCGCCCAGGTCAACGGCCTGACCGTGATCACTTTTGGCAATTCCAGCTTTGGCAATCCCTCACGCATTACCGCCACGGCCCGCCCCGGTGAAAACAAAGTCATCGACATTGAACACGAAGCCGAACTGGGTGGCGACATCCACACCAAGGGCGTGCTGATCATGAGCCACTACCTGGGCAGCCGCTACGCACGCCAGCGCACCCTGTCGCTCTCAGCCAGCGTGGTGTTCGAACAGTCCTACGGCGAAGTCGACGGCGACAGTGCCTCCATGGCCGAACTGTGCGCGCTGCTGTCTGCCATCACCAAGTTACCCATCGATCAACAACTGGCCATCACCGGCTCCATTGACCAGCACGGTAACAGCCAGGCCATTGGCGGCGTCAACGAAAAAATCGAAGGCTTCTTCGACATCTGCCAGGCGCGTGGCCTGACCGGTCAGCAGGGCGTCATCATCCCCACCGCCAACGTCAGCAACCTCATGCTGCGCATGGACGTGGTCGATGCCGTACGCCAGGGGAAATTCCACATCCATGCCATTGACCATCTCGATCAAGCCATGGAACTGCTCTTCGGCCTGCCCGCTGGTACCCTGGACGAACAAGGCAACTTTACCGAAGGCAGCATCAACTTCCGGGTCGAACGCGCCCTGCTGGAGATGGCAGAATTGATTCATGGCCAGCACGACCACGACGAAAGTGAAAAAACCTAACCATAGATGGTTGTTTTTTAATCCACAAAATTCAAGGATGATTCTCATTTTGCCGACATGCAGCTAGTTGTAAAGCATGATCGATAAGATGAGGATATCTGCGTGAAGGTCAATCAACCTGTCACTGGCCGGGAGAACGACTATCCCGACTATAAAATCATCGTGTCCACCACAGACCCACACGGCACGATAACTTACATCAACCAGGATTTCACCGACATCAGCGGCTTCAGCAAGGAGGAGGCTGTCGGCCAGGCCCATAACCTGGTGCGCCATCCCGACATGCCTGCCGCTGCATTCGAAGATTTATGGTCCACGCTCAAATCCGATCGTTCATGGCTGGGCATCGTTAACAACCGCGCAAAAAATGGTGACCACTACTGGGTTGAGGCTTTCGTTTCACCGGTTATGGAAAACGGCAAACTGTCCGGCTACCAATCCGTCCGCTACAAACCTAGTCGCGCCATTGTTCACCGCGCTGATGCTCTCTACAAAAAGATCAATGCCGGCAAGGTTGGTAAACGCACCTTCAAAAGCATCGGTTTCGCCGACAAAATTTTAATTGCCACCATCGGCTGCCTGGCCCCCACCCTGTTGGGCTTCAAACTGGCCGACCTGGGCATGATTCCCGGCTACCTCGCCTGGAGCGGTGCGGTGTTTTCCATCGCCATGGCCTTTATTCTGACCCACTGGATAGCCAAGCCTCTGCGGCAACTGGCCAAAGAATGCGAAGAGGTATACCACAACCCCATCACCAATCTGGTCATCGGTGGCAGTTGTGACGAAATCGGCCAAATTCGCACCACCATGGAAATGTACGCCGCCAAACTGCGCACCATCAAAGGCCGCGCCTGCGAAGCCAGCGCTGAACTGCAAACCACCTCCTCTGAGCTGGCCAGTGCCACCGAGGAAACCAACCAAAGCCTTAACCATCAGCGTGGCGAAATCGACCGCCTGGCTGCCGCCATCGAGGAAATGAGCGCCAGCATCAGTGAGGTGGCGCAAAACACCAATGCCGCCGCAAACTCCGCGCGCAATGCCCGTGAAGCCACTGACAATATTCACGACGTAGCCAGCAACACCCTACAAGGCATTCATCAACTGCAATCCGAAGTCGGCCAAGTAGCTGGCGTCATCAACAGCCTGGCCGAAGAAAGCAACAACATCGGCCACGTGCTGGACGTCATTCGCGGCATCGCCGACCAGACCAATCTGCTGGCGCTCAATGCCGCCATCGAAGCCGCACGTGCAGGCGAGGCTGGACGCGGTTTTGCGGTGGTTGCCGATGAAGTCCGTTCGCTGGCCACCCGCACCACCGAATCGACCGAAGAAATCAACCGCATGATCGAAAGCCTGCAGAAAAAGGCTCACTCAGCGGTGAACGCCATGGCTGGCGCCGAAAAACGGGCCACTGACGGTGTGACCCAGGTCAACACCACCGCAGAATTGCTCAACAACATCGCCAAATCGGTCAACACCATCAGCGACATGAGTATCCAAATCGCGGCAGCCTCCGAGGAACAGAGCGCCACCTCCAAGGAAATCAGCGAAAATATCAACGCCATCAGCCGCGAAGTGGAAAATGCCGCCGCCCAGGCCGAGCAGACCTCGGTCTCCAGTCGCAGCCTCAATCGCATGGCCATCAACCTGCAAAGCGTGGTGCGACAGATCGATCTCTAACAGATCAGCCGCAGCACGGTTTGGCCGATCGGCCTACTCCTGAGCGCGCAGACCTGTTAGAATGGCCGGGCTTTGGAACATTTCGCGTACTGCGCGGTCTACAGAGTAACTTTGGGGGCGACCTGGCTTCGACGTGGGTAGCAAAACCTGGGGTGCATGCCGAGGTGTGGTGACCTCGTAAAACACGCTACAAAATTATAGTTGCCAACGACGACAACTACGCTCTAGCTGCTTAATAACCAGCTCTGAGCCCTCGGCCTGATGTGTGTTTGTGCGCTCAGTTTACCGGGGTCGACTCACACAAACTCGCGCTGAAATATGTCTAGGGTGGATGCGCTAAAACTTTACTGGACTCGCCGATAGTTTTCCCTGCCCGTTGGGTAGCTGCCGGCTAAATTAATAAACTGGATAAGCATGTAGAGCTACAGGCGGAGTGCTTACGGACGCGGGTTCGATTCCCGCCGCCTCCACCAAACAACATATCAAAGCCGTCCTATGACGGCTTTTTTATTAGCTAGATAACAGCAAACACCGGAAGGACTATCAACCGCAATGCATGTGCCTAATCTTCAAACAGCATTGAAGCAAACAGCGACAGCATACCTGCGCCATCATTGAGACCACTGGGATCGGCAACATCGTCCGTTTGTGGCAACACGCTGTTGTCGGTCGGGCCCGCCCAGATGGGGCTCAATCGACCGAGTCCACCTTCAGCAAGCAAATCCGCAATAACGTCGAATGCTGATTCCGGTGTTGCCAAACGCGTCCACAATGCACTGCTGTTATTCGGGCCCGTGGGTACCGCAACCCCCAGTTTGTGCGCCATCAATTGCTGGCGGAAATTCGCAATACTGCTGGAATAACCGTTGGCAAGATTGCGGTCGAAGGCAGCGATGTCGACACCGCCATCGAAGGTCATGCCGCGACGCCGCAAGTGGCTGGTGCCATTGAGACACCACACATCATCAACGATGACCGTGGTGGTCCGAATCGCGGTTGGCCGTCCCGGAAAACTGATCGGATGAAACGCGGCAATACGTGTTAAATCTTGCGCTATCAGTGACTGCAATGCCTGTTTGCGATGCGCCAGCGAGGCACGCGCCCAGCTGGGTTTTTCGCGGGAAAAATCGGGTTCACGCGGCAAACAGATCATCACTTTCAGTCGTGTATTGTTTTGCATACGTTGACGAATGAGGTCGACCAAATCAGGAATACCGGTGTCACCTGGATACGCGGTCTTCGCGAACGCCGGACCTTCAATGTAGATAAATTCGCGCGCCTGACTTATGGCTCGGCGCAACGACCAAAGCGCATCACGCTGACCGTACTTGGCCGTTACCATTTCACGCTGCAAACGACGACGCAACTTGGCCTCCGCTGGCACGCTAATGGTCGGTGGAGCAACTCCCAAAGCACTCGCTAAGTTATTCACCGCCCCCTGGATAGTGTCACCCGGCTGAGGAATTGGAATCGCGCTCACCCCTAATTCCGGGGTATCACAAAATGGCGCAACCGTTTCCAGCATGACAGCACTGACATTTCCCGTCACATCGGCTGCGGGATCGTCCCAGTTAGTGCCCGCGCTAGCAATCATCCACCCTGGCGTGACGCCTCCACCCACCGCTGGCAACGGCAAAATCGGCTGCGCGCGCTTCAGCGCGTGAAATGCCAGATCAAAAGCGAGTTGACCATCAACCCGCACCCCGCTGGCGTGAATATCCGTTGCGGTGGGGTTCCCGGGGTTGGCCAAATCTGGGCGAGAACTTCGACTTTCCCACTGCCAGCGCGCTCCGCTGACAACCGCATTCCAGGCCAACACTTGCCCGGCCGGTGCCTGACCGATGGCCAGAATCGTTTCGAAACGCGCCTGCGTAGGCAGACGCGGCCCGCGACGAGGAGTCTCTTCACTGGCCAGGCGACGCACTAGATCGACGATCGATGCGGGTGCGGGTCCTGCCGCTGGCGGAGGACTGGGAATATCAAACAGTTTGCTTGGACCTATGGCCATCATGCCCAAACTGTTAAGCAAACCTGTCATCGCAGGTGTCGCGAGTAATGCGCTGCCGCCAAACGGCACCAGATTGGCCGCGAAAGTTTGGGTGGTATTGGATACTGGCAGGCGAACTAGGGAATGAATGCGACGTTGTCCGGTGCGGCTAACCACCACCATGTCCACCTCGATCGTCGCCGGATTAGGCAACGGATCCATGGGCTGGAGATTATACGGATTGACCAACAGCAACGTGGTGGGCTGACCGGTCTGGGCGATGCCGGCATCACCGTTGCCGCGCACAAACGAAGGCTGCTCCGCAATAGCCGCAATTTCTTGAAACCGGCGTGGATAGGCGCGGACAAACGTACCGTTTGGCACCGCATTGGCGGCCACGGTCAATACGACGTCCAAATTGGCATTAGGTCCATCACCTGGGGCACGAAATGCTGCCGTCAAGCCTGCGGTAACGTCCCCCGCCAGTGCCAGTCCGGGATTAGGCGTTGGAAAAATGGGCCAGTGCCCCGCAGCACCCGTCATCGGCGGAACGGCTACACTAGTATCCAGTGCCGGGGAAACCGCCAAAGCAAACACATTGGGACCCGCCGGAGGCGCAATTTGCCCAGCAGTGGCCAACACGTCCACACCATCAACAAGAAATGTGAAATTCGGAACCGCAGGACGCACAACCGGCAGCGCAAAATCCGGTACGGTGCCATCATCACCGAGAACACCAGCCACGGTCGAGTCACTGCGGTTACCCAACAGATGCCAGTCCAAATCCACCGCCATAACCCGCAAAAACTGGTGCGCCACCCCCGCAGGTGCCGGCGGAACAAGATTGGCCGTATTCATGGTTTGATTGACAGCCCAGCCCCAGCGCAGCGGGCGAGTGGTGTCGGCACCGTTGTCGCTATTCGAACGCCCTACTCGCTGGCCTGCGGCAAGATTCACCACCCCCCCATCAGCAACCGGCGCAATCTCAGCACCAGCACCATCAACCACTTTCAGACGCGCCAGCGGCCGCGTCGACACATATCCCCAACCGTGGGGATCAATCACGTGACAACGCGTTGCCGCTGCCGATAAGGCAATGATCGGCGTCAACCCACCGGCACTGTTCAGTGCGGGCATCGGCTGAATACCAAAATTCAGCGCGGGAAAGGCACCGATCAAATCCGCAAACATCGACGCAACCGCCAACGGGTCAATGATTAGTCCACGGTTATCGTGGAAGGTCACGGTGGCATTGCCTCCGGGCAATGTCAGTGGCACCGGGTCACCCGCCATGTACCAGTCGACCACCGGATTAGCCGGAATAGTGATGCCCTGAATAACCATCGCGTGGGGCACGGGACGCGCCAGATTGCCTCCGTCGAGACGACCAGCCACCAACTGCTCCAGCCGCCGCGCGGCCTCGGGATGCAGCCGCAACACGGCTACTGGACCGGCAATGGGATTGCCGTCAGGCTGGCTCCAGAAAGTGGGACTAGCCTCGAACGAACGTATACCGCGAAACGGCGCGCTCACCGAATTCAACACCAACGTCATCGCATTGGCATTGTAGGCACCCGGTGCACCAACAGACCACGCGGAACTGAGATTGGGCAAAGTCAAACCCAACGGATCGAGCCCCTTCGCCTGCAGTTGGTTGGTAACGTCGGCGGGAGTCAAGACAGTTTGGGGCGGAATAATAGCAACCATGAATTGATTCCTTAAGAGAGCGTTGTTTGATAGCTTGCGCTGTTGCCATCCGGGCCGGTGAGCTTCAGCGTCACCCGGCAACGAGACCAGCGCAAGGCCAACGTGACTCGGGTCAACTGGCTATTCACCACCGATCTGCGCACAGGAATGTTTTCCGCTGCCGAGAACAAACTACCGCCAGGCAACGGTGCCAAATTGTACAAACTGTGATTAACGGTGACTGGCGACAGGTAGAAGGTGAACCCACCGAAGAACCACGGGAACAGCACGATACCGCGACGCACACTCACCTGCAGCGTATACGTTACCGGCGGTGGCACAACAGGCACACTGGTATCAAAACGCAACAGGTGACCAAGCGCGCCCATCTTGGTAGTGATCACGTTGCTGATATCAGGCGACACAATCAACGAGCCCGTACCTACATCCAATAATTTTTCAGTAGCACGTCCCAGCGGATCAGTGAGAAACACACGAATTTTCAGCGCGCAGTCAACTGCCGTACGCTTGATCAACACATTCAGCTGCGTATCCACAGGTGTTGCTCCCGATTCGCTCCAAAGACCAGAATCGCTCGGTGCCGGCGGCGTGGTACTAACATCGCTCAAGGTATTGTCATCACCGGGTGCGGGAAAACTATAAAGCGACGTCGTTTGACCAAGTGCGTCAATCTGCATCACATCAACCTTCAAGCGATGCGGCCCCAGTGGCGTTACCACAATCGGTGCCAAGGTCACCAATTTCGCCAACACATCGGCCGGCGAACCACCGGGCCAGCTAACCTCAATCTCCGATAGCGACGGCGGCGATGCCGGTGGAACAATCACCTCACGTACGGCGCTGGGCTGCGAACGTCCGGGATACAATCCCCGACTGAGATCCTCAGCCCCCCAGTTGACGGCACGATAAAACACTCGCTTCCACGAGCCTTCAACCGCATCAAGTCCTTCGACGCGGCGCATACTGACATCGACGGCGTCAGCCGCTACCGTCCAGGTGGCATCTGAACTGCTCACACTGGCAATCGGTGCGCCCATAGTGTCCAACTCCAGTGCAGCTTCAGCCACACGCACTCGGTAGATATCAGTCCGACTAACACTGGATGCAGGCTTGGAGCGTATCTTCAGCTTGGCCTGGTAGGTCATACTACCGCTGTCCAGCACGCGCGCCACTTCCAGATCGGGGGCATGTGGCTGGGAAATCTGTGGCGCAGCGTAACCAATAAATCGTTTGCCGAGATTGGGTTCACCCAGCGCCGGCCAGGGTGACTCTACCTGCCCTGCGCTCGTGCCAAGAATAACGTACATGTGAATGTCTTTGGTGCCGCGCGGCAAACGAATGTTGGTGCTCAATCCAGAAATCGCTGTCTCGTTGAGACGGGTGAACGATCGCCGCGAGGGATGCGTAGCAAACTTGGCGCGCAGTGCGGCCAAACGCTGAGACAGGGTTTGATCATACGGCGGATCTCCCATGCCATTGTCGGCGCGAAACTTGGTTTCGGTGGTGGTGTAAATGTAATAGCCAGTGGAACCCGACGTCGCACTCCATGCCAACTGCGCATGATGCTCGCCTCGCGCGTCTGGCATGCTGGTCAGCAACACATTTTCGTGTTCGATAACCATAACCGGCGGCCGAGGGTCCGATGCGGAAGTTACCAGCGGTTGACTGGACCATTGACCATGACGCTGCGGCATGCGCATTTCCTGACCGCGAGCCCATAGCGCCAGACCGATGTGACCACTGGTATTGAAGTTCAAACTAAAGCCAGGAATGGTAATCCGATAGCGGCGCACACCCGGCGTGGCCGACGCTGACGCCTGCAAGGTTTTGCCATCAATCGACACGTACTGAATAGTACCACTGTCAGGAATGCCGACCGCATTGCTGTTGAACACGATTTTGAACGGTACCCCCGCACCGCCCGCCAGCGACATGCGCAGGCCGGCCGGAACCGCCAGACTCGGCGGCGGATCATTGCGCTTGGCCTGAGGATACATACGCCCGACAATTTCAAACTGCTTGAGCGAGCGCGCTTCCCAATTCCACGACAATTCGATAATCAGCGTGCCCGCAGTAATGCCGCCAGCACTGGTAGCCCCCGTGTCCAGTCGAGCAGACAGCAGAGAGACTCGCTGGGCATCCGGCTCGCCTATGGTATGTGTGATTGTGCTCCAAGCGCTCCACATTCCAAACAAATTTTGGTGAGCTAAGCCGTAGAGCACAGTGTTTGGATTGGGAATACTTGCAATAGAATACCCATCATCCAGCGCACCCAGACGAGCAGTGGCTTGCTCTTGTTCAAAGCTGGTGGTCGCACTGATGGGCTGCAACGCAACATCGTCCGGCCGGGGGTTCATCAATGGCTGAGTGCCACTGGCCGGATTTACTCCGGCGCGGGCAAACGCATAGCTGGCCACCCGAAACGGCAAAGCATCGCAAATCTTATCCCAGCCCACGCGGGCAATACCCATCCACGGCTGATCAACAACATCAGGCGCACGATGACCATCGGTGGCCACAGTCAAGTTACTCGGAAGCGGTGGCGGCAAAGCCAGTGAGGGTGCGAGCAGTATCGCGGCGTATTCCTGCGGCTGACCTTTGCCACTGATTCCACCCTCGTAGCGCGCAGTCACCATGAAATCGAAGTCGCAACGATTGGGATTGTTGAACAACGATATTTTGCCAAAGTGCATCGATTCAATATCGTAATCGGCATACGCCGTACCAAAACCCGACACCAATGATGCCAAGGTATCGGTGCACGCCCCCAGCATCAGCGTCTGCAACGGACTGTATTTGGCAGAAGCAGGATTGCTACCCCCTCCCGCATCCTGCATCACTTTGCTCGTTTCTACCTTCCACTGCTGCTTAGGCACATGATTGACAATCATGCTTTTCAAATCAGGCAGCATGCGCTTCTGCATCAGTTCGATCATGAGCTGGTCATCGGCCAATTGCCACGGCGGCGCGGGATAGCCCGGTGCCATTTCTGACTGCCAACCATAAAACGGCGCGCCACGCAGAAAACGCTGGCGTGCAGCCAGCACCGGGCTGGTCAAGGCATTGGCAAAGCCCTGCTTAGCATCAAGGTCATAAACGCCCGCCCATTGTTCTTGATCAACTGGCAAGCCAACGTGCTCCAGCAAAGTCCAACCCGGAGCGTCAGCGGCGTGATATTCGTTACCCACCAAATCGATGAGATTGGAGTTGCTGGTAAATACCAGGCACTGAATAGCTGCTCCGGTAAGCCGCACCTCGCGGGTTCCCACAGACAACGAAACCATGTCCACCAGGGGCGATGCCAAGGGAGCGCCGGAATACGCCAGCACCGATCCCGGTGCCGATGACTGGAATGTGGCCCGAATCCCAGCCTGCGGCTTTTCCCATACAGCAACGCGATAAAGCAACATATTGCCTAATTCATAGCTAAGCGGTTGCTCAGTCTCCATCGGCATGGACGGCCGTATCCATACTTTGAACGGCTCCGTGGGATAACCCATCAACGGATCCAATACCCAGCGCAACTGAATCACGCGCGTGTTGGGCAGCTTGCGCTGCATGGCAATTTCCTTGGCCGAGGGAACACTTTTGGAAATGTTCTGGCGATAAACCTTGTCCCAGTCAACCATACCACCCATCAACAGGAAACGATTTGGATCCACAATTCGCGGTTGCATCGCTCTATTCCTTTCCTACGCTTCTTCCCAGGGTGCACGATTGAAGGTGATATCAACCACTGGGTGACGATCTTCACTGACATTAATCGGCTGACCTATGGCCCTGGCTACCAGATCTATAGTCAGTGTTTTTCCACGACTGTTGTTGGCCAAAATAATCAATGCCCCCTGCCCGCCTGGTGCTCGCAACAAACCATTGGGCGCGATAATGCTCGAGGTTTCTTCCAGAAGCAGCCACTCTGTCTCCGCCAACACCCAACGATCGGCAGGCACCGGACCACTGTTATCAGTAACTTTGGTTGGGTAACCGCGACTGCGCCACAACGGCTCAACTGCACTCAGCCATACCGCCGCCGGTTGCGGTGGATTGTTGCCTACCTGCTCCCAATAAACGACCACGCGAGTGCTGCCGGTTCCAGTGACATCCAAGCCAGAATCGCGTAACTGGTGATCCAGCTCAGCCCCCTGGGGCTGACGTCCTGCGAAGTAGGTGCGAATGTTATTCATACCACCCGCCGTCACAAACCGTGCACCAGGTTTGACTGCTTGCAGCGAAGCCGCCAGATCACTCAAGTGAGTAAAGGCACCGGTAGTAAAGTGCTGACGGAAAACACGCTCGCCGCTGGCGTTTTCTGGAGCGCCAATATCGACCATTTCGATATCCAGGATGTAACCCATGAATGGTTTGAGCAAAATCGGAATTTTCACTTCACTGTGCCGTATCCGTTCTTCATCAATGGGAATACAGGAGCCCTGCAATACTTCGCTAACCGCCTCTTCCCAAGGCGAAAGTATCGCAGCCTTGAGCGGATGCAAATTAGTACCGGTAATGGGATAAGGCATCTGCGCCCCGGGTGACGATGTGGGATGCTGCGCAGAAGCCGCCTGCAAACGAATACGCAGTTCCTTGCCGTAGGCTTCATATAGCTTATCAACATCGTGCGTGTTGAAAATAATGCGCAGCGGATCCTGATAAAACACATGATCCTCGTCATCACTAGGCAAACTGCACAACAACCAAGGCGTCAACGACTTGGGCGCGTTGGCATCGGTCTTAAACCAGAATGTCTGCGTATCGATGCCACTATTGCCATCTTTCTGCCGCTCACCACTCCAACTGACTTGCAGTTTATACAGCGAATTTGGATACAACAGCGCATTTTGTGAACTGGCCGGGCCCAGCATTTGGGTAATAACTTCGCGCTCATGCTTGATCTGACTTTCGTCCCACTCTTGCCGTTTGACTTCACTACCGCGTGTCGCTTCAACAGCCGCAAGATAATAATCAGGATTCAACTGTAGACCTGTTTGATTTTCCAATTTGGAAGTGGAATTACCGGGGATAACTCCCAACTCGACGCGATCGGCATCCAACTGTTTGCCAACATTGACCAGCACGGGTAACCAGCCAGCCAGATGTTGCCAGCTGAGCAGCTCGGCAATGTCATCCGCCCAAGGACCGCCGGCGTCTATCCAGCGACTGGGCAATACTGCCGGAGGCACAATATCCGCTGTGGACAACTTGATCAAATCAAGCTCTCCTCCACCGGGCTTCAATATCTGCACACACATCCGCTTCGCCGCCAATACATCCCGGCGAACAAACAACAACAGATGCAGTTCAGCAAAACCACCAGTATGCAACACCACCACATTATCAAGCGGGCCGTGAGTGACGTTGGATTTTTTCAGTTGCTCATTCACCCATTCCGCTTTAGACGGATCACCAATCACAATCGGCTTGCCATTATCCAGCATGGGAGCTTGCAGCAATTTGACCGGGCAAAGCCTGTTTGGCGTGGTCGCTGCCCGCCGACCACTGCTGGTACTGGTATCCAACATGGCGGTCGGTGAAAAGGTTTTCGCCAACTGAACATTACTCAGAGATTCGGAATATTCCAGACGCTGATGCAGTTCGCTGACCTGCAGCGGAACAGCATCAACATACTGACGCGCACTTTGCAGCGAGACTTCCGCTTTGGCAAACAAGCGCTCGGTAATGCGCCAAGGCTGACGGTCATCACGCGCCCCAAGGAAGGTGGATAGCGGATCACTGCGACTGACGAAAAAATCCTGTTTGCTCATAGTCAAGCTCACCGGTCCACGTCCACCCACCGCAATCAGTGGTGCAGCTTCTGTGGCAAGCGCACTTAGCTTGCTAACTTCTCCCCCTGCCTTGCGATAACAAATGCCCACACCCGGCAAAACCAGTGCGGGGAATATACCGCGCATGGTGTCGACTTTTGGATCTCCCGTCCGCCAGCGTTCGGTCACCAGCAACTGAGTATCCGGTTGACCGGAGCGACGACTATCTTCGGGATCGGGCCAGGCTGTACCCTCCAGATCCCAGCCAATCACTGAGAACCCGGGTTTTTCATAGCGGAAGGTCCACAGCACCGGCGCGGCGGGCGCGGCGTCATCACAGGTTTGGCCCCAATGCTCTTCAACCGAATCGACCAGCGAAAGACTCTTCTCGATGGCCTTGCTTGCTGCGACGGGCTCCCAAGTGAACAGCGCCAGCTGCGCAACTGGATTATCGCCAGTCGCATTATTTACCGTCCACCACGTAATGGGAACCGTCGTACCTATTACCGCATCTCCTCCTGGTGAAACACGCTGCAGTGTGATGCTACCAATAGTGTATTTGTATTTTTCACTGCCACGAGCAACGAAACCATCCACTGGCACACCCGGTGCGGCATTGATAGCAGTACCCAGCAAGCTAAGTCCAGACTCAACGCCAGGGGCGACGTTCATAGCAACAACCGGAATGGAATCGATAGGGACAATTAACAAATTAGGATCGTTAAACGACGGTTGCGCATCGGCTTGCAACGCATTGCCCAGTGATCCATCAATGGGACGATCCACACCGCTGCCCTGCAACAACGCGGGCGAACGACTCTTGATGAATGTGCTTTGCACCAAAGCAGGAATGGCAGGCTTGCCTGGATCACTTTGGATGGTGATGTCCACGCAGCCTTCTACTGAGAAGAACAGGAACTCCACCCGACCACACGCTTTGCCATGCAGATAAGCTTTCAGACCACCACTCGCCTGCTCTGCGACAATGACCGTCAGTTCAGCATAGGCGCCAATGGAAATAATAAAGAGTCGTAGCTCACCATTGACAGTCAGCAGACCACCTAGCAGGAACGGATCGAAACCAATGACCGCATCCACACCACCGCCGATGCGCAGATATAGACCCGCATCGACATTACCCCAGACAAAACTGGCACCCGCCCCCAAGCCAATGGCAAATCCTTTGATTTCAGGCAAGGTTTTATAAGCGGGCAAACCATCACCCTTGAACATCAAGTAACCGGTACCCTTCACCAACCCGAGCACATTCACTTCGATGGGTTTGCCGTCAGCAATGTCGCCGCGTTTTCCCAGATAGATGTGCCACTTTTTACTGTTGGGCGGATAAGGGAAGAAAGCCTCCACCGGAATGCGAATGGTAATGAAGTGCTCGATATCCCACTCCACCAAAATCCCAATAAGGAAATGCTCTGGCGTGATTTCGATAACCGCCAAAATTCCGCCTGATGTTCCCAGCGCGTCCACACTCGGCGGTGGTGTCAGCAAGCGCGCGTTCATCATGATCAGCAGGCGTGGGCCAGGCAATTCCAGCAACAACGTACCATCCAGATTAAGGATGACACCGCCTTCCATCGTGCCAATCAGTATCCCCAAACCAAACGACCAACGATCGATATGGGGTACCCACAAATCGATGCCATTGTTGCTGAGCAGATGCGGCTGACCATCTGCTGCCTGCAACCACTCCAATGTTGGTACAGAGGCACCAGCACCGATGGTACTGTTGCGCTCATAGTGCATACCGAAGATGCCACGGAAACCAAAAATACCCAAACCGGTGCTGCCCAATGGAATACCAGCAGGCAGCACAACAGCGATGCCAACATAAATGCCCGTTGCCGGACCGCCATCCTCAGGGGGAATCTGCGCAATTTCCAACGCGGCAGAAATACGCAAATTCAGCGAGACCAAGGTCAAATCAATCTGACCACCAATGGTCGCCGTATTATTGGCCTTGGTACCAATATTTAGGTAACCAGAACCGCGTACCGCACCAGGAATGTTAATACTGGCAGCAAGCGCGGTTAACTCCGGCGCTTTGGGCGCATCCAAATACACCCGGACGCGAGCCCGCTCGATACTGACCACACCCAAGTCAACACCCATGCCGATATCTATTTCAAACGTGAGAGGATTGGTGCGCGAAATGCGTGCTCCAAGCACGCGCAAAATCTGGTCAAATGGCGGCGCAACTTTTAGCGAACCACCGCGAGCGACATCAATGGTATAGCCGCGTGAAGAATCAAATACCGGCCGCAAAGTAAATTTATCAGTGCCATCATCCGCACGATTACCAAAACGCAAACCAATCGCTTTATAGCGAATGGCCAGTGGATGATTGCGCTCAATCTCGATCAGTTTGGTACCATTAATATTGATATCAACCGACCAGTCAATCCCCACATCAAACAGCAAAAACACCTCGTTTTCGCCATTGCGTTCACGCCATACAGCCTCCCCACCAAACAGAATAACGCGCTCCACTCGGAACCATGGCAGAAGCGCAATCACACCGGGAATAGCAAGCGCGCCAGCGGTCAACAGTGCGTCTTCCACATCACCCACATTGACACTGGTTGCCTCCACCAGCAATGGCCAGAAAGACAAATACGAACCCAGCAAAGTGACACCGTAATCCTTGTTTGCTGGCATTGCCTGACCAGGAATCCAGCCCGCGTAGAGCAAACCATCTTTATCAGCGGGATCGGCGCCTATTTGCAGCATGGTAGTGGTCTGCCCAGTCGCGTGATCTTTTTGATAGAGCAGCCGAAAATCAGTAATACCATCAGCAGGGTTATTAGGTGCCAGTGGTGCGCCATTGCTAAGACTATGTACATCTGGCGCGGCATTACCCGCCAGCTCTCCACTCGCATTTAGCTGACTTTCTGTGGCTGTTTGAAAGTCCACTTCACCAGAAACTTCTGCGGCAATCAGCGTATCGCGAACAATGCGCACCTTGAGCTTGATTGAACGGAACCAATCCGGCGCCCGCGGTGTACTGGGAGCCGGAGGATCTGACACCGGAATCTCTGCTGGTGGCGACGGAGTTGTGGGACGCCTTAAGGTCGCACTGGATTGTTGTTCGGCCTGATTCAGTCCTGGAGGTAACGGCACATTGGCTTTCCACCAACGAGGACGAGGATCGGTATGAGTCTGCCATTTGACTGACCATGGATCACCCGGAGGTGGCAGCGTTGGGCCGGGTGTCACTGTGTAAACAAAATTCTTGCTAGCCCAACGAGAGCTCAGCATTTCACGAACAGTAATCGCACGGCGACGAGCCAAAAAATAATTATGCTGACGCTTTGACAGATCGTTCTCAAAGCTGGCCTCACCATCAATGGTCAAGGCCGCGCCGTTGGGAATGAGATCAAAGTAATCAGCATACACATCCAACGGATTGCGACTATCACCACCCTCACGACCATCTGCACGCAACTCACTGCGAGCTTTGGAAGCCGCAACATTATCGTTGACCTGCCCGTATTGCGCGAGACTGGCATCGGTGCCTAACGAATGATCTGGCTCGTCGTAATAAAAGAAAAAATCAACAGAACCGGGAACGCTTTGGCTGGGCCGCCTTGCGCTAACCGTGTGAAGCTGGTTATCTGCAAACACCTCGACGGTGAGCGAAGATTGCGCAGCCGTCTCCGCTCCGCCGTTATGCGACCAACGAATGTTTGGGTCGACCGGATCAGTAGTCAACAACACTTCGCTACCGCTGTCCGCAATCTTCACAATCTGCGGCGTGGGATCAGGCGCAGAAAACTCCAAAGCAGGCGCAGGAGAGGTACTTGGCGTCGGTCCAGGCAATGTCGCCTGAGCCGTGCGCTTTTCCGCAGTGATGGTCAATGTTGCCGTTTTGGGCGTACCGGCAGTGCTATCGGACACATTAATGACGATGACTTGCGGTGATAACGAAGACAAATCCAGGTTGAATGCAACACCACTTTGCGCAGCGCCACCATTAATAGCGACCTGCCGCTGGTACGGTGCCCGACCACCGACAACATCAATGACTAATCGGGTATGCTCCGGAATACGGACACGCGCAGTCGTTGCATTGATGCGGTCAATACCATAGGCGCGTCCAGTCTCATCAAAGAATCTCGCACCAACAACAAGATCGCCTCCACCTTGGTTGATAACAGCGACTTCAAAGTCCCCAGAAATACCAGAGCTCGCACCAAAACCTATCAACAGGTCATTGACACCCGCTTCGAACGCCAGGTCGCGCACACCTTCTGGAGCGATAAAAATCCGCACCTCAGGAAAATAAAGCCCGCCCCAGTCATCGCCAAACCCAAATTTTTCGACAACTGCAGGTGGCGTCGAATCGTTGGATAAGTCCAACACCGCACCACGGAAACCAAAACCAAAAGTACGATCGGTAGCGCCGCCAACGAACGCATACGGAGGTGTCATCGATATTAATTCGGCAACACCAATATCACCAGGATCGTCAAGACCTGATGCACCAGCAGAAACCAAATCGAAAGTCAACTGCCCAGGAACAACATTGTCGTGAGTTAAACGAAAACGAAGTTTTGACAGGTTAATGGACACAGCGGTAAACGAGGCATCGGGAACCAGCAAGCCCTCTTCCGTCATTTTGGCGGGGTGCAAAAACGGCGGTCTAAAGGTGGGAGCAACCAACATTAAGTCGAGCGTAAAATCACTGGCCGGGTAATCTGACGGTGGCAAATTGAGAGGCAATGTATCAAGTGCATTCAATACATTGCGTGCATTGTTAAAAGAAGCAGCACCGATGGAGGTAGTGCCAGCGGCAATAATGGCCGACCCGATTCGGGGAACAAACAGCTCGAAATCCAGCGCTGTTTCTCGCAAATCGAAAACAGGGTCGCGTTGCGTTGGATCGTAGGCCGGGGCACCCTCATTAACGACGCCAGCAAGCGTTATTTGTCCGTTACCAAGATTGATGCTTCCCTGTCCATTAAACTCACAGCGACCACGCAGAGTCACGCCGAAAGAATCTGAACTAGTTTGGTAGGAGACTACGCGAATAAGCGCAAAAATGGCGTGGTTCGGTCCAATGTTTTCACCTCGAACCAAATACGGGGCAACCAAATCAATCAGCGTTAAATTTGCCACAGACGCCCTCCGGTACGCAGCAAGCACGGCGTACCATTTCTACGTTCTATTCAACATTTGGTCAATAGACAATACAGGCAACAAAACACCGAATAATGTTTTGCATGACAAATTTTGGCAACATCGAAATTTTTTATATAACGTTTTGACTAGAGAAACAAACTAAACAACTTTTAATTTTCCGCGATCAGGGACAATATAGCTCGCTGCCATGACAGAATGTGTTTTTAAATTAAATATCCATCGACTCATAGGCAGCCTTCGAAAAATGACAAACAGCCTTCGCTCTGCTCTTATCAGAAAAATAAGCGCTCTGCAACGCATTGAGCTGATCAGTTTTTGTGATCACCGGTTCTGTCAACAACAATTCGATGGTAGCTGCCAGCTTGCTAAAATCATCGGCCGGCAAACCCAATTTGCAACCCATATAACCCAATGCAGCAACTCTGCCCAGCGCATAGATCAATTCTTGCTCTTCATTGTCTGCTGCGTCAGTGGCCATGGCATCGAGATTGATATTCAGCTCAGTAAATTTTTTCACGCCCAATGATTCAGCGCCCTGTCTGAATCCCGATTGCATCAAACGTTGTTCCTTGCTGTAGGTTTTCGGAATCAACGAGAATGAACGATTGCTGGAGTATTCTTTCAGCAAGCTGAAATCCGACACCTGCCCCCAACGCTGATCGATTTGTGGTGAATAATCTCCGTACAGTTTGTCGATCTGCTGATTGACACCACCGCCGAAGAATATGGGCTGAACCAGCAACACTGCCGCAATCGCCGCCGCCAACAGACCACCGCCCAGAGCACTATTTCTAACTTCAAACAAAGAGCCAAGACGTGAAAGGAAGCCAACTTTTTGGACTGTCTCGATGACGGGCGCCATTCTTTCCGCGTTGGCGGTAATGCAACGCAGCCAGCGCTGATAGGTTTCGTTATCGTGGGCGAGATATGCCGAAATCTGTGCTCGTCTGGACGCATCGATCACACCTTCCAGATAGGCTGCCAATTCTTCATCTGAGGGCGCAGAGCCAATCAGCTCACCTTGACGGCCATGTTGCACAGCCGCCTGAGCCAAAGCCTGCTCAATTCGATCAGTGGGAAGTTTTTTAGTTGCCAAATCGCACCTTCTTTACCGCGCCGCCTTAATGATATTTAGAGTGTCAAAGTCGTTTTTTAAACAGGCTTTATGCGGTTAATTCACGAATTTCATTCAAATCAATGTCAAGCGCACTAAAAGCCTGCCTGATCTTATCCAGGGCGCGCGTTGCGATACGTCCTGGCATGTGTGCCTGCATATTGAGCGCACTGGCGACAAAATTTCGCTTTAGTCCATCCTGGTACACCATTTTCAGCACGAGCACTTCTTCATCGCTCAGGTGAAGTTCGGACTTCAACTTTTCCAGTTTCTGCCGCAGCGCTACCACGCCACCCGAGTGAACATGTTCATTGCCGGCAACGAGTTTTTCCGCATCGGGTTCGCTGTTTAGAATCATACTCATCAGGTAAAGCGTTTCTGTATAACTTTTTTGCAGCAACAACTGATCCGGCGTCTGATAGTCAGGAAGGGTCACTTCTATTTCCTCCTCATCATCACCCCAGAAACAGGCGGAAATTTCACGAGAGCTCTGACCACACCACGGGAGTCGTGCTTTAATTGAAACGATAACCGATTGCACGAAACCAGGATCGCGCTGTTCTTTATGACTGAGATGGCTCACCACCACAGGAGCTTCCTGCCTCTCCAAACACACCATGCGCCATACGGAAAGCCATAAATCCCCCTGTCGCTTTAACCATTCTGGCGGCCTTGGGCGACCAAAACGTTTTCGCGAAAACTCTTCTATAAGATTTGAAATGATCGTATACAGGTAAGTATCGGGTTTACTCTGACCTTGAAAACTGGATAACACTTCCCAGTTGTTGTCACTCAATCGTTCAATGACATAGGCACTGGCTTCCTCAGCCAAACCCGACTGGCCAAATCGTCTGAAAGACAATCTATCTATTTTCTCCAAGCCAATCTGATTAAAAACAAGATCTTTCCAATCTATTTTTTCCACTGATCATTTCCCTAATTGAGCGCCACGCAATGTTAGCACACGAAAGATTTCTTCAAACTATTCACTCGCGGTGATCAATGACAAATTGACCGTGGATTTTCTGATATTGCCGTTATTCAGCATCGACTCCAGGTAACGCATTTCCTCACTATCGATATAAAAACTTTTCGCCCTAACTTTTTCCATTTCAGGCAGCAAGGTTGAAAATGCGTAGGCCAAAATCAAATCACGGCCATACGGCGCTCTGATCTGAGTAATTCCAGCCAACTCCATCGTTTCAGAAGCAATCATCGGTGCAAGTTCTGTCGGCAAATAGGGATAGATGACGCTGACTTTGCCAAAGGGATCGATATCGAGCAGTAACAAATAGGACTTTTCTCCACTGCGCACGGAAAATCCAAGCTGTTCACCATCAACTGCCGTTCCTCCCTTGCCAGTTCCAAAAAGGTCGAGTTCCAGCGAAAAATCCTGCGGGACATCTCGACTAACCCATTCTTCCGCGAGCGCTTGTCGACGAACAATATCTGCGACCTCAGCCGCGGACAGCCCGTCGACACTTGTGACAAGATCACCGCCACTGGTCAGCAACATCAAACCGTCCTTGTTTCGCTTTAACAAAACATCTGCCTTGTCCGAAACAAGCGAAATTTCCTTTACCTGTGACAGAGCTTTGCTAAGTAACGTATTTTTTTCATCCAGTCTCACTCGATATTTGTTATTTTTTTCGGCATTCACTTTTGGTTTTATGGCTACATCCAAGCCATTTCCAGCCAACATGACGGAACCCGCCTTATCCTTCCCACTTCCCAAAATACCGCGTGATGCCAAGTTTTTTTTGTCTTCAGCAAGACTGGGCAGACCTTGTGGCGTATGATTAAAACCACGAATGCGCATCAGATTTCTGACCGATGTTTTCAGCTCGCTGTAACTGATGTCACCATTCTGATCCATATCTGCTTCTATCTCGCTGTTTAGCACGCGCAGCAAGGTATCAGTAAACGCACCATGAGGCTTTCCATCGATGGTTGGATAAATATTCAGCATTTTTGGCGGAATGTCCTGTGCAGGCTCATGTTCGCCGCTGGCTGCCAAATAGTATATTTTTTCGTACGGGTAGGCATTTTTATCGTTGCTCTCTGCCTGATTCGACCACGTGCTTGGTGAATTTTTTAAGTCATCACCAAAACCTTTATTAGGTAACAAATCTTCCGAGCTGAGAAAGCGCGAAGGTAATTGCGTATCCGTGTACTGTCCACGCACGCTGTTGCCGGAATAGCAAGCATCCATGACGACAAAAACATATCTCCCACCTTTGTCAAGCCGACTAAACACCGGCTGAAGATCACGACGACCAACAATCAGTTTTTTCAGCAAATCTTCATTGGTGGACAGGCCAGCAATATCATAAGGGATAAATGCACCTGATTCACTTGGCAGTGGGATATTCAAATCCCGATCATCACCACTGGTCCCATGACCGCTAAAGTAGACGAAAACTTCATCGCCAGGTGCGCTGCGACTGTACAGCAACCCGACCTGCTTCAGAATATTTTCCCTGGTAGCCTTCTCATTTACCAAGGTGACAATGTTGTTTGGTTGAAATCCCCAGCGGCGTA